>NZ_JAUBTF010000027.1:0-85545 GCF_036702355.1 Microcoleus sp. D3_18_C4 | reverse complement strand
TTTTCCTAGCGGGTTCACTATTTTTATTAATTTTACCTCATTTTTAAATAGTCTCATACTTATTTGAAATGACTATACAAGCCCATACCCGCTTGATTACCATCTACGGCTTAAACGGAATTGGCAAAAGTGCGATCGCCCTCAAACTCATCGAACAAACTCAAACCCAATTTGATTATATTATTTGGTTAAGTCTCGCTGATACACCCACACTTTCAACCCTCCAAACCGAACTCAAGCAATTTTTTGGGCGATCGCCACAAGCCCCATTACCCACAGTCATCGATTATTTTCGATCTTCTCGCTGTTTAGTAATCCTTGATGACGTACAAAATATTTTTAAAAGCAGTCAATTAGCAGGTCAATATTTAGCCGGCTATGAAGATTATGGCAAATTTTTCAAACAAATTGCCACATCCTCTCATCAAAGTTGTTTAATCCTCCTCAGTTGGGAAAAACCCAGAGAAATTACTGCTTTAGAAGCAGTAAACCTCTCGACGCAAACCTTAAACCTCAAAGGTTTAGGAGAACAAGCAGCAGAAATTCTCAGAGAAAAAGAATTAGCAGATGAGGAAAAATGGTCAGACTTGATCGACCTTTATCAAGGACATCCTTCCTGGCTAAATATCATCGCTGCTACAATTTGGGAATTATTTAACGGTAGCGTTTCCCTATTTTTAGCAGATGGAACAGCAGATTTATTTTTAGGTGACTTAGAACCCCTTTTAGAATCTCATCTAGAGCGTTTATCAGACTCAGAAAAAAAGGCGTTATACTGGTTAGCCAGTCAAAATGAAGCTGTAGATATTTCGCGACAACCTGCTGATAGTGAATTATCCCAATCAGAATTTTGGCAAACCATACAATCTTTAGCCAGACGCAGCTTAGTGGAAAAAATGTTAGTAGGAGCGCGATCGCTCTTTTTTCTCAATCCCGTATTCAAAGCATACATTCAGTGCAAGTTAAATCTTATATAAACTATGGGTAATTTTACCCGATCGCAACGCAATTAAACCACAGAATTACTCTTTTCTATTCTACAACGATCGCATAAAAGAATTCACCGCATCATATTGGTCGGCCATCCGCGAATAAAACTCGATCGATCGCAAATCCAACTCCGGCAACAATTCGCTCTTACTGACCAACTCATATCCCGTAGAGCGCAAACAATGAACCGAAATTACCCCATCCTCCCAAAACCAAACCTCCTGCACACCCACCCGACGATAGATTTCCAGCGTATCAATTCCACCACTCGTCACTGTTATTTCGATCGCCAAATCTGGAACTGACTTGCGCGTACCCAAACAATAAGACTCATCTGGTTCCTTCCGTGCGCCCAATTCCTTTATCCCGATGGTTGTACTACCACGCGCATAAAAACGAATGTCTTTCGTCCGCATATAACTTTCTAAAAGTTGACCTAAAGTTTTTTTAGGTTCTTCATGTTCTTCAGATAAAGGAGCCATAATTTCTAAACACCCATCCAAATAAGTTAAACGCGCCCCAGTGTCCGCCAAATCAGCATCCAATTTTTCCAGAGTCTCCCATGTCACGTTTGACAGGAAAGCCGCACCTGTACCCAATCCTGCTTTAGAAATTGTGACAACCATCTGACTTACCTTTTACGATCGCTCTTCCATAATATACGACTTCAAAAACTTGCAGTCTATCGTCATACTAAATCCGGCTGTAATATTCTATTCTTTAGCCCGCGAAGGCGGAATTCGCTTGTGTAGTAGCGGTTTCAACCGCCGAGTCTGATTGTTCCCAAAAATATTTTTCCCCAAAAAAAAGCGCCTTTATTTCTAGGAGCGCTCTTTGTCAATCAAAAGCTAAGTTTTAGCCATTGATAGAAGGAGCAACCATTACTACGGGAGTTGTTTCACCAGCAGCCAAATCAAGCGGGAAGTTGTGAGCATTGCGCTCGTGCATCACTTACATACCCAAGTTAGTGCGGTTAATCACATCAGCCCAAGTATTGATCGCACGACCTTGAGAGTCGATAATCGATTGGTTGAAGTTGAAGTTGCTAGGTCGATCGAGATGACAGCTTAATTATGCCCGCACCAACTCCAACCGATATCGATACAAAGCCACAGGATGCCCCCCAGCCGCAAAATAATCCGGGTCTTGCGGCGACAAATAAATCGCTGTCACCTGATACGCCTCAATTCTTTTACTCGCAGAATCGCCATTTTCTCCACATCCAACCACTTGATAAGCCGTTGTAGTTTCCACCTCGTTTAAATAAATATCAGACTCTCCCCGAAAAATCTGCTGAGAAATCTCTGTAGACACAAACTCGCGAGGATTCGGCGTCTCAGTGCCGCGACTGGTAACAATCGAAATTAATTGGCGTTCCCCTTTCAAAACAGTAATTTGGCGGTTGGGATTGGTCGGATCGACTTTCACCGAAACTACGCCATCATCGCCTAAATAAGCCGTGGCAATATTCAAACCGTTAAAAGTGCGATCGGCTACAATTTTTTGAGCCTTTTTAAATGTATAATTAGAAATTAACCCAATATTTTTTTCCGGTTGAAATCGCACTTTAAATAATACCGGCTGCTGCAAATACTGGCGGTTGCTTTCAAACCCTGGCGTGACAATATTTGGCGCTAAAGGAGCGGCTAAATCTACCAAAGTGCTAGCAACATTCCAATTCCCCGCCATCCAGTCGGGATATACCAAATCTCCCTTAGCTACAGCGATAGGAGGCTTGCTTTCCCAATTGGGAAAACTTGATATGCGATCGCCCAAAACCCCCGCCCTCGCACCGCCACCCCACAGCAACACCAGCAAAACCAAACAAAAACTCCAAATTACCTTCATACCCAATTACATTCAAACAACTAATTTTATGTTTCTCTTTCTCTTCTCTGCGTTCTCTGCGCTCTCTATGGTTCATTAATTGAAAAATTAGACAACAAATCAGTTAAACATCATATTTTCTACCATTTTCAGAAACAGGCAAGATGCCTGTTGCACAAAAATAAATGTTCGGCTTGTGGGGAGTAGGGGTGGGAGCGTGTCACTTTTGCGATGAGTATAAATACTCAGAAATACTAGGGCAGAGGTTTTGAGCTATTGTTGGGCAAAATCGGCGAAAATAATCATGTCTTAATTAGTGGCGATTCAACTATGACTCCTGAACAGCAACAGGCGATTCAAACACATGTAGAGGCTATTTCAGCAATCCTGTATGCTGATTGTGACCCGGAATCGTTGAAAACATTAGAAGATATCGAGATCACGGTTAAAGATAAGGTGTTAACTCATGTGACACCGCAGATCGGTTTTTTTTTATTTACTCAGCTAGCGGGACAAAAGCAGGAAGGATAAAAAAATTAAAAAGTACGTTAGGTGATTTAAGTATCACCAAAAAGCAAGCGGATAAACTAGGGTGTGGGAGTGGGAGTAGATTAAGTCCACATTTAGAGAACTGTTGTTTAAGACGCTCGTGCTAATGTTGCATATCAAAATGCAGCCAACGATATTGAATATATAACAGGGATTAGGGTTCCAGCAAAGACGCAACAAAGATTAGTACATTATCAAAAATTTGAGCAGCCTGTAGCAACAGCAGATATTACCGAGTTAAGTGCAGATGGTGGAAAAGCACGATTGCTCACACCACTCGGAGAAAAGTCCGAGTGGAAAGACTATAAAGCAATTGTGTCGGAAGTAGGCATAGTAGCCAGTTTCGATCGAAATGACATCATTATTGATTGGGTAAATCAACAGCCACTAGCAAAACCAGTAACTTGTCTAGGTGATGGACATGATGGCGTATGGAATATATTTAAAGAAATTTGTTGTGAACAGGACAGAAGAGAAATTCTAGACTGGTATCATTTGAATGAAAATCTTCAAAAAGTAGGCGGTTCCATTAAGCGATTGAAGCAAGCGGAAACGTACTTATGGAAAGGAAATGTAAAAAATGCAATAGCACTATTCATAGGATTGAAGAAAAAGCCAGCAGTTAATTTTTGTAAGTATTTAGAAAAGCATAAAGAAAGAATTATTAATTACGAACTTTTCCAGAGAGATGGAATCTGTTCGATTGGTTCTGGAGCAGTAGAATCAGGAATCAAGCAAATAGCTAGACGGGTTAAAATATCTGGAGCAAGTTGGAAATTAGACCATATTGGGCAGGTATTGGCTCATCGATGTGCTTACTTAAATGGCTTAATTGGTAGACCTCGAAAAACTGCACAAGTATAAATACTTATCGCAAAAGTGACATGCTCCCAGTAGGGGTTGGGCATCCGGCCCGCCCCCAATATGCAATTTAAAGGTGGAAAAACCTATTTTTTAAAGCGCATCAACAGGTGCGGGTTCCCAAACTTCCCCGTATTTTTCCTTCAATTCGTGCCAATTTTCCACCTGTCCTGGTTCGTATTCCCCCGGCTTTCCCCACTGCAAAAACGCGCTCAAAGCAGCCTCATTTTGTTCGTCGAGAAAACGAATTGCATAAGTAGTGAAATTGCCTCTTTTCGCCTCACCTGTTTCAAACTTCACCTGTTTTATTTTGTCCATATTTAGGTGAAACTCAAATATTTCGGCGTGCATATTGGCATACTTTCCCTTCGGCAACTCCGCATAAAACAGCTTGTGAATTGAACCGCGCACTTCCAGCACCGCCGCGCTGCTAGTCACGATTAAACGCAGCGTTCCCAATTGTTCGCAAGCTTCCAAGAATTCTTTCAGGTTAGGCATAATTTAATTTGGGAATTGAGAATTAGGTATTGGGAATTGGGAATTGGGCATTGGGCATTGGGCCCAAGAGCCTTGGGCATTGATTATTGGTAATTAAAAACAACAATAACTAACAACCAACAACTACTGACTAATGACTAATGACTATGTTTCGTGCAATTCGTAAGCAGCGACAATCCGCTGCACTAGAGGATGTCGCACTACATCCGCCTGAGAGAATTCGCAGAAAGCAATGCCCTCAACGTTGCGTAGAATGTTTTGGGCGACTGACAATCCCGACTGTTGGTTTGGCGGCAAATCTGTTTGAGTGATATCCCCCGTTACTACCATTCTCGATCGAAAGCCCAGACGAGTCAACACCATTTTCATCTGAGCCGGCGTCGTATTTTGAGCTTCGTCCAAAATTACGAAAGCATTGCTGAGAGTACGCCCCCGCATATAAGCTAAAGGAGCTACTTCGATCAAGCCTCTTTCCATTAAATCAGCCATTTTTTCAGGGTCGATCATTTCTTGCAGGGCGTCGTAAAGCGGGCGCAAATATGGATCGACTTTTTGCTGCAAATCTCCCGGCAAAAACCCTAATTTTTCGCCAGCTTCCACGGCTGGTCTTGTTAAAATTAGCCGTTCGTACTGCTTGCTCAACAGGGCTTGCACGGCGAAAATAGCCGCTAGAAATGTTTTGCCAGTACCAGCGGGGCCAATGCAAAATGTCAGGTCGTGCGTGCGTACTGCTTGGACGTATTGCCGCTGCTTGAAGGTTTTGGCTCTAATTTCTTCGCCGCGGCGGGTTCTGGCGAGAACGTCTCGCTGCAAGTCTTGTAAATCGCCTTGGCGGTTGGTATCCAAAGCTTGGCGCGCCGTCTGGATTTCAACTCCGGTAATATTTTTGCCGGATTTCCAATAGTCGGAGAGCGATCGCACTAATTTATGACACAATTCTACTTGACTTTTTGTGCCAGAAATCAGCAGTTCTTGCCCTCGCATTACCAGGCTAGCACCGGTTTGCTTAGAGATCATTTTCAGGTTTTCTTCTTGATTACCGGCCAGCGACATTGCACTTTGAGTGTTCGGTAACTCTATTGTTAGTTTTTCATTCATGCCAACATAATCTCCTCCAAATAAGCAATTAAAAGTTAACAACTAAACGTTGAACCAGTCACTATTTGCGAACAAAAAGACGCCCGTTACTAGGTTTTACCTAGTATCTAAGGCGTCTTTTAGATTTAGCTCCCAAATGAGTTTGGTGCTTGAGGCACAAATCAAATCTCCCTTCTATTAAGTCAGGCACTTTTAGATTTTAGATGGGAAATTTTAGATTTTAGATGAACCTGATGCCGCTGACATTTGAAATTTAAAATTTCACATTTGTTTCCGATCGCAAAACCGGCAATTTCAAACCAAACGCGGCTTGTAATACAAAGTCTACAACAGGCAATCTAAAATCTAAAATTCTTTCTTAGCTCTGCAGTTAGTTAATAACCGGGAGTATTTCTGCTCGTTCTAAACGTAGGTGTGTTAGTACGGCGAGGTTGTTCTCTCGGAGTTCTGCTAGCTAAGGGACTCGGCGACGGAGGTGGCGTCCGGGGTCGGAAGTCGCCTCGCGGCTCCCGCGAGCCACGATCTGGGCGGTCGCGATCCGGGCGATCGCGATCGCCCCTGGGCGGGCCCGATCCACGATCGCCAGCTTCACCATCGTATATATCTAAGTAGAGGGACTGACCCGCCGTCTGCGCCACCGCTTCGAGCGTAGTTCTAATTGCCTGAATATTGCGTCCGCCCCTACCGTAAACCCGGCCTTTGTCGGGATCTTCAAAAGCAAGCCTAACCCAGACCCGCGATTGGCGCGGGTGCAGTTCGCAATCAACCCGCAAAGAGCCTGGGGTCTCTAAAAAAGGCCCAATTAAAAACTTAACCAGTCCAGCATAGTTGGGACTAGCTGACTGTTGCTGTGCTGGATTCAACGTTGGCTCCGGCTCCGACTTGTTCAAATACATGGGCTTTTCTCAGGATGTCACGCACAGTGTCAGTTGGCTGAGCGCCGTCTTGCAGGCGCTTGACAATCGCTGGAACATCCAGCCTGGTTTCGTTATTTCTGGGGTTGTAATAGCCGAGCTCTTCTAAGGGACGGCCGTCGCGGCGGGTAGAACTGTTCATCGCTACAATCCGGTAGCTTGTCTCGCGTTTTTTCCCGTATCTCTTCAATCGCAGTTTGATCATCTTCTTGCACAATAGTCTTGTTTCAATTCTAAGCTATTTTGTCAGTGCTCCTTCCCCGAACCCCAACTCAACCCCTATTTCTTAACCTCCGACCAAAATATCGCTACGATTTGCTGCCCCTAAGGCAGGTCTGGCGCCGTCAATGTGCGGTGTAATTGCTACTGGCAAAATCGATACAGTTCCCCACTGCTGCACCAATTTTTGCAAAAATATATCTTGCTGTGCTCTCAAAGAGTCCCAATCGGTGCCGCGATTAATAATTGCAAACCACACTAAACCCCGATCGCGCGTGGGTATGGCTCCAGCCAAAGCAATCACCGTGTCCAAAGTACCAGTTTTCACCACAGCCGATCGCGGAATGTGTCGGTGTTCCAAAGTTCCTCGATCGCGCCCGGACACCGGAAACAAGTCAGCAATCGTCAGCCCAGTCGTCTGAAGGTTGCGCCCGATCGCCTGCATCATCCCACAAGCCGCCCTCGGAGACATCCGATTTTCCACTCCCAATCCCGAACCGTTAACTAATTGAAGTTCCTCCTCCGGCACCCCCGCAGCCCAAGTCGCTTGCTGCTGCACTATTTTTGCCCCGCCCAAATCGTCTGCCAGCATCTGAGCTATTTCATTATCACTGTGGACGTTCATCTGCTTGAGAATTTCGGCTAAAGGGAGCGATCGGCGCTTCAGCAGCAAACGCCCCGAAGTCACAAATTTCTCAGCAATGACGCTGCCGGCCACCGTTACTTGCGGCTTTCTAGTTCCCGGAGCCATCTTAGAATACATTGCCACCACGTCCGCAGGCCAATTGCTACCCTCAAGAGCTTGCCGCAGTATCTCCCCCGCGGCCAAAGGATCGGACTGATAATTCATGCGAAAATTGCCTGTCACCACCAAATTCCCTGCCACACGATTGATACCCATTTGATTGAGAGCATTGCCAACGGCGATCGCCTCCTCCCACACAAACAGCGGATCGCCCCCGCCGCTGACCACCAAATCTCCCTGCAACACCCCATTCCTAATCGGCCCAGTTCCCCGGAACCGCGTTTCAAACTGATAATCAGGGCCCCAAGTCTCCAGCGACGCCAGAGAAGTTGCAATCTTAGTCAGCGAAGCCCCAGGCATCAGCGTCTTCCCCTGCTGACTTACCAGTGGCACCATTCCCGCTTGCACCCAAATTCCCTGATTTCCATCAATCAGGTTTTTGTCTTTCAACTCTTTTAAATATTCCCGCACTGTCGCTTCTGCAGGCAAGTCTGGATTTGCCGCATTTATTCGCCCAAAAGCCAAATCTTCGGCCACCACTAACCCGGGTATCCCTCCCCGCCAAGCCAGCACTGACGCAGCATTAGGCGCGGCAGTGCCTACCCCAGCCATGTCCAGCCACAGAGACATCATCCCTGAGCTAAATAAATCCAGCATTTTTTACTCCTAAAGTCAATCGATTTGAGATTTGAGATTAAAGAATTGAAGAAAGCGCTCCCACTGATAAATCCGGGGGCAAGTGATGAGGATGGGGAGCTTTTTTCTTGCTCCACGGATGAATCCGGCGTTCCCGGACTAAAGTGCTTGCGGTCATGTAAACTATTTCATTGATTTTTTCAATATGCCGTCAAAAATAGTAAAGTAGTGACAAAACAAGTTCTATCAGAGTAGTCGGAAATAAGAATTGTCCGATCGCCCTAGCGAGCGGATTTTAGTTCTTTATTCAGACTTATGGATTCACGCTCCTGACTTCCTGGTAGAATTTTTAGTGTTTCTCAAACATTGGTCAATGGGATCGACACGCGCAAGAATTGCAATAGACGCTATGGGTGGGGATCATGCCCCCGCCGAGGTTGTAGCTGGAGCGCTTAAGGCACAAGAAGAATTAGGCGTAGAGATTTTGCTCGTGGGCGACCCGCAGCAAATAGAAGACTCGCTCCGGCAACAAGACGCGCTCGGCCGCGTCTGTACAGGTCAGCTAGAAATCGTTCCTTCTGAAGGAGCGGTGGAAATGCACGAAGAACCTTTGAGTGCCCTCAAACGCAAGCCCAACGCTTCGATTAACGTAGCGATGAACTTGGTAAAGCAGCAGCAAGCTGATGCTGTGGTGTCCGCCGGTCACTCCGGCGCGGCAATGGCTGCTGCCCTGCTCAGGTTGGGCCGGCTCCCCGGAATCGATCGCCCTGCGATCGGTGCGGTTTTGCCGACAATGATACCGGGCAGCTCTGTACTCATTCTCGATGTTGGCGCTAACGTGGACTGCCGCCCCAAATTTTTGGAGCAGTTCGCTCTTATGGGAACTATTTACAGCCAGTGCGTGCTGGGCGTCGCCGAACCTAAAATCGGCCTGCTCAACATTGGCGAAGAACCTTCTAAAGGCAACGACGCCGCAGTGCGAACTCACCAGTTATTGGTGGACAACCCGAACATTCCTTTTGTGGGCAATGCCGAAGGCCGCGACGTGCTGTCGGGGAAATTCGACGTGATTGTCTGCGACGGGTTTGTAGGCAACGTGTTGTTGAAGTTTGCCGAAGCTGTGGGCGAAGTCGTAGTCCAGGTGCTTAAGGAAGAGTTGGTCAAAGGACTCCAACATCAAATGAACGACCCTATGCTGCAAAAAAGCTTGCAAGGATTCAAGCAGCGGGTAGACCACGTTGAACACGGCGGCGGTTTGCTATTGGGCGTTGCTGGAGTTTGCATTATCAGCCACGGTTCGTCTCAAGCTGGCTCGATTTTTAATGCCATTCGTTTGGCGAAGGAGGCTATTGACAACCAAGTGCTGGAGCGAATTCGATCGTCCAATAACCAAAGCGCTCTGGAACAAGAAGCTGTGAATTAGAGGCAGTAAGTAGGAATTAAAAATTAAAAATGTAAAATTAAAAATGTCAGCTTAAACCAACTGTTTTGCTTAAAAAAAGTAATTTCAGAAGTTTAAAAAATAATTTTAATTGGGAGTTTTTAATTTTTAATTTCTAGATGGATCGCTCATAAATGGAGAGGAATGTTGCAGCAATCAGGGTTCGGCATTGCCGTCACAGGTAGCGGTTCTTGTACACCGCAGGTTTCGCTGGATAATAACGGTTTGAGTCAGATAGTAGAAACTTCTGACGAGTGGATTGGCGCGCGGACGGGCATTCGTTCCCGCAGGCTGGCGGACGATCGCACTTCTTTGTGCGATTTAGCCACAGAGGCATCTCAAAAGGCGATCGCCATGGCAGAAATTTCGCCGACAGATATCGATTTAATTATTTTGGCGACTTCGAGTCCTGACGATTTGTTTGGCACTGCCAGTAAAATTCAATATCAATTGGGCGCGACAAAAGCTGTGGCTTTTGATTTAACAGCAGCTTGTTCGGGCTTTATTTTTGGTTTAGTGACAGCCTCGCAGTTCATTCGGACAGGGGTTTATCAAAATGTTTTGCTGATCGGAGCAGATATTTTATCTCGCTGGGTGAATTGGTCGGATCGGGGTACTTGCATTCTATTTGGAGACGGTGCAGGTGCGGTGGTATTGCAAGCTTCAGAAGTCGATTCCTTTTTGGGATTTGAAATTCGCAGCGACGGCACACAAAATTCGTCTCTCAATTTGGCTTACAAAGCCGAGTCAAAAGAATTAATTGAGGGCGTCAGCGTCGGAGTTGGCGGATTTGAACCCATCACAATGAATGGTCAAGAAATCTATCGCTTTGCCGTGAGAAAAGTGCCGGAAGTCATAGAAAAAGCTATGTTTCGGGCCAATATCAGCGTCGCCGAAATTGACTGGCTGTTGTTGCACCAAGCCAATCAGCGGATTCTTGATGCAGTTGCCCAAAGGCTAAAGATTCCCCCCGAAAAAGTAATCAGCAATTTGGCGAATTACGGCAATACCTCAGCCGCTTCAATTCCCCTTGCCTTAGACGAAGCCGTGCGTCTGGGTAAAGTTAAAGCGGGCGATACTATTGCTGCTGCTGGTTTCGGTGCAGGTTTGACTTGGGGGGCTGCGATTTTTCAATGGGGAAGGTAATATTTGGCGGCCGGCTGTAAACTTGCTCCGGTTATTGTCGGGAGTTCGATCGAGTAAAATACAAATCCTTTAACACGCCATACATAGGGCAAGGTTCGCAGCGGTGCACCAGCCGGACAGCAGTTATTGACAAGGGCGTGCGGAAATGGAACATCCTCTATTCTTCGATCGACTTTCCCCGGTTTGAAGGTTGAAAATTGTGCTACGCCTATTAATCAAATTAAAGTAGCAAAAAAAAATAAACCTGGTAAAAATCGCAGTTAGATGTTAGAATTATGAGTCGCGAGTAGAGAGTTCGTTAACCGAAAGATAGCGGATACCAGCGAGCGAACTTAGAAGCGGGAAAGAAAGAATTTTTGCAATCACCAATTAGCAACCACCAATTAGCAGATTACCGGAAAAATGACTAAAACAGCATGGGTATTTCCCGGACAAGGTTCCCAGGCGATCGGGATGGGTGCAGACTTATTAAACTTGCCAACAGCCAAAGCCAAATTTGAGCTCGCTAAAGAAATTTTAGGCTGGTCTGTCCCGGAAGTTTGCCAAAAAGAAGAAGCAAAACTATCTCGGACTCTCTACACTCAGCCTTGCTTGTTCGTAGTAGAAAGTATTTTGGCCGACTTAGTGCGAGAAAAAAGCGATCGACCAGCGGTAGTTGCCGGTCACAGTTTAGGAGAATATGTTGCCCTCTACGCAGCAGGCGTCTTTGACTTTGAAACCGGATTACGCTTAGTCAAACGTCGCGCCGAACTCATGGACACTGCCTCCGGCGGGCAAATGGTGGCTTTGATTGGGTTCGACAGGCAGGAACTAGAATTGCAAATTCAATACAGCCGAGACGTGGTGCTGGCAAACGACAACAGCGAAGCACAAGTCGTGATTTCTGGAACGCCCGCAGCAGTAGAAGATTTACTTGCCAAAATCAAAGTCAAACGCGCCGTTAAATTGAATGTTTCCGGTGCTTTTCACTCTCCCCTGATGGCATCAGTGGCTGCCGAGTTTCAACTAGCCTTAAAGTCTGCAAGGTTTTCCGATGCTAAAATGCTGGTGCTCTCGAACGCAGAACCGTCAGCCACTACCAGCGCAGCCACTTTAAAGCAGCGGTTGACTCAGCAGATGACCAAAGGCGTGCGGTGGCGAGAAATTTCCCTGCAATTGCCACAACAAGGAATTGATCGGGTAGTGGAAATTGGCCCCGGCAAAGTTCTCACAGGTTTGATCAAACGGACTTGTCCCGATTTAGCATTGGTAAATGTTAGCAGTTTTGCAGATTTACCCGCTTAATCTATTTTTAGCCTGTTATTAAACGGCAGGTTATAAAATTGAGAGTTAATCGATCCGAAGATTGCCCAAAAACGAATCGCAAAACAGGCAAATCCGAATATTGCCTGTTTTGCAAATTGGGGATAGACGATCCAGACAGTTAGACAATATTAATCAAAAATCGAGAAATCGATCGACCTGACCGAAAGCATCCATGATACAAGCCCCCGGATTCATCCGTCCAGAAATAAAAAACCTGTATCCGATAAAGGATCTCCCGAATTTATCCGTGGGGTCAATGCTTCAATTCTAAAATCTAAAATCTAAAATCTAAAATCTAAAATCGATTGACGGGGCGATCGACAAATCCTGATATACACTAGGCATAAAAACCAAGCTTATCTGCTACTTATATGAAAAAAGTCCTTTACTGGTTGATGGGCGACAAGGCAGGCAGAACCATAGTAGGTGCCTGGAACTGGATGTGGGGACTGCCCGTAGAATCCGGCGGCCAGGTGTCGGTGGCGGTAGCCGAAGAGTCACTGCGATCCATGCAAGAATCAGTGCAAAAGCTAGCAGCAGCAGTGTCCACCCAAGTTGCAGCCTACCAGCGCGCCAAAACGAAATATGAAGAAAAAGTTAGGGAAATGCAAACCGTAGAGCGCCAAGCCATCACAGCCCAGCGCAATGGCAACGAAGAAGCAGCCCGCTTGGCAATGGCGAAGGTAATTCAGACAGAACAAATTCTGCCGCAATTAGAATCCCAAGTAAAACAAGCCGAACAATACGTCAACGCTTCCAAAGACAAGCTAAATCGAGAACGGATGAAGCTGGAAGCTTACAAAACCGATATGCAAAATATGAAAGATATGGCAGAGATTAACGAAGCCCTCGGAGCCATATCCAAAGTCAACAACGACCTCAGTATAGATTCAGCTCGATCGCAGTTTGAACAAGCCAAAAACGCCGTCCACGGCCGCAACCTCAAACAGCAAGCTTTAGCAGAAATATCTGAGAACCCCCAAGAAAGACTTCAGGCCGAATTAGAAAATATGACCTTAGACGATGAAGTTAATCGTAGGTTACAAATGTTAGACGACTCCAACAACAAAGAACTTCCCAGCTAAGGACAATTTTATGGCGAAGAGCGGGCCTCCCCCCATAGTTTTTATCCTGTTATTTCTCTTGCTAGCCGGTGGCGGTTGGTTCTTTTTTCTCAACAAACCAGCGTCGCAAGATGTTAGTAAAAATCCCCCTACTCCCACACCTGCAGGCGATGTCGTCCCACTTCCCGTCGCGCCAGTAGTCGGCGGTGCTTCTTCGCCTGTTGCAGCTAGTTCCTTTGCGCTTCCAGCTTCTGTTCCTGCGGGTACGACTGTCAGGATTCAAGGTTCTACCAGTATGGTGACAATCAACCTCAATCTTAAGAATGGCTTTCAAGCCAAGTTTCCTGGCACTAGAGTTGATTCCCAAGCTAACGGTTCTGCAAAGGGAATTCAAGATTTGGTGGCAGGAACAGCCGATATTGCTGCGGTATCGCAGCCTTTGACGGCTCAACAACAAGGTCAGGGTTTGGCAGCGGTGCCTGTTGCCCTAGATACGATCGCCATTGTAGTTGGCATTAACAACCCCTTCAAAGGAGGTTTAACCTCGGCTCAAGTTCAAGATATTTTTAAGGGAAATACTCAAGACTGGTCGAAAGTCGGCGGCCCGGCGGGCCCGATGAAAGTAATTAACAGACCCGCAGTTAGTGGCACTCACCAAACGTTTAAAGAACAAGTGCTCCGAGGTGGCGAGTTTGGCACGACGGCAAATATTACCACGCTCGATCGAGATGCGACAACTCCCCTGCTGCAAGCTTTAGGCAACAACGGCATAGGCTATGCGACTTTCGCTCAAGTAGTCAATCAGAAAACGGTGCGCGTTGTTCCAATCAACGGTGCGACTACGGATGCTGGTAACTATCCTTACCAGCGGCAGTTGTACTACGCCTACAAAAATCCTCCTAGCCAAGCAGTTAAGGATTTCTTGGGCTACGCGACTTCTTCGGAGGGACAGAAAGCTATGCTGGCCGGAAATTGAGCCTTTGCAAAGAATTCGCCAGAATAAATTCTGGCGCTACACCAGCTTGCAAAGCGGTTTCAACCGCCGAATCATCTAACAGCACGACGCGCATAAACACGGATACAGTGATCATAGTCAACTTAGCCAATTAGCTAAACAGTCCGATCGCTGGGCCTATCCGTGTATCCGTGTCAAAATCCGTGTAGTGCTACTTTTTTGATTGCTGAACTGATAGGCTAATATTCGATGTAATTTAAAATTTAAGGTTTTTCTGTGAGCAAAAGTCGCGAACCAGTTGAAAGTTTACTTCTCTACTATTTATTTAAATGGTCAATTGTCAGCCCGATGCTGCACCTGTACTTTCGAGGCCGCATCTACGGTGCAGAAAATGTTCCGACAGAAGGGCCTGTGGTGGTAGTCAGCAATCACGCCAGCGATTTTGACCCTCCGATTTTGTCGAATTGCATGAGGAGACCCGTCGCATTTATGGCAAAGGAAGAGTTATTTAAAGTTCCTATTTTGAAGCAGGCAATTACGCTTTACGGTGCTTATCCAGTTAAGCGGGAAAGTGCCGATCGCAGCGCAATTCGCTCGGCTATCAACTCTTTGGAAAACGGCTGGGCGACGGGTGTATTTTTGCAGGGAACTCGCACGCCAGACGGCAGAATTACTGAACCGAAATTAGGTGCTGCGCTGATAGCTGCTAAGGCAAAAGCGCCGCTGTTACCTGTTAGTTTGTGGGGAACTCACGCGATTTCGTCGAAAGGTTCTGGAATGCCGCGTCCGGTGCCGCTGACGGTGCGAATTGGCAAGCTAATTGAAGCGCCCGGTTCGTCGGATCGCGAGGAGTTGCAAGCGCTGACTCAAAGATGTGCGATCGAGATTAATGCCATGCACGATTTGGGGCGCTGATTTTATAACTGTTGTTGCTGTTTTTCAGGTTATATCTACAGATAGATGAATGCTGAAGATAAACATCGAAAAATATCAATATAACTGATTGAAAACAAGCGCAATAATTAGGCTTGAATTTGAGTTTAATTGGACAGGAGATAAGAAGAAAGATATGGTAACAAGCAATCAAACCCGCGCGTTGGGATTGTTTTCTAACCGCGAAGAGGCAGAGCAAGCTCTGACAGAATTGAAATCTTCCGGGTTTCCAATGGATAAAGTTTCGGTTGTTGCTAGGGAGGCAGGCGAGTCTGTAGGCGAGACTCAAACGATCGCTCAGGTAGGCGATAAAAATCTAGACACAGGAGCAGGAGTGGTAGCAGACACTCTGACAAATAGTGCTTTAGCCACCGTGCTAGTGGGTCTCGGAAGTTTAGCTATTCCCGGAATCGGGCCGATGATTGCAGCGGGCACTTTGGGCGCCTCACTGGTGGCTAGCGTAGCAAGCACTGGCGTCTCAGCGGCAGCTTTCGGTGGGGTGGTGAAGGCCTTGACTGACTTGGGAATTCCCGAAGAAACAGCTAGAACTTACACCGACCGCCTGCACGCGGGCGATTATTTGGTAGTAGTAGATGGCGCTGAGGATGATATTAGTCGGGCTCAAGGGGTTTTCAGCAGTCGGGGCATTCAAAATTGGGGCGTTTTTTAAACAAGAATTGTGCACCAAGTCTATCTCTAGGGTGATGCACACCTCACCATTAGTGAGAACAATCAGCTCAAATTTAGTACCCGACTTTTGTTTGAAAATTAGTGCCTCAATCCCCCCTAACTTAAAAAGGGGGGAACCGGAAACAGTCTTTCGTCTGCCGGGAAGGGCATTGAAATTCGGCTAAAACCCCGACCTAGACGTGGTTTTAGTCTTAAGTTGACATTCATTCATTGCCCACCCGCTGCCTACAGGTAAATTATTGATTTTTATCGCTCATCTTTTGATGCTGAGGCGGTGACATAAGCGACAGCTAAAGGGGAAATTTTTTCTGTAACTGCTGCGATAACTTGGCGATCGAAGTCAGTCCAAACTCTGGGGCGATCGAACATACAAGGCTGCAAAACCCCCCACAATAAGCCGTCAGCACAAAGGTGAGCGTGAATCAAAGCTCGATGTCCGAACTCTTTTGCCTCAAAATTTTTGTTGACAACTTCAGGATTGGCTGTCTCAACATCCTCAACAAAAATCGACGGTTCAGTTCGCAAAGCTGCTGCAAACAAAGGGTCTTCTTCCCCTAAAGATTCTGGTTCTTTTTTCCATTCCGCGTCCCCAATCTCTGGAAAGTTCGAGTTGCGACGCCAGCAGTAAGGTACTCTGCCCCTTTGCGTTTCAGGATTGCGGAGGTAGAGAAAGACCCGATCGCAATTTAACACCTCGCCTAAAGCCGGCACCAAAGCGGAAAAAACATCATCCGGCGTTTTGGTGTCACTCAAAATTTTATCCAGAACTTGCGGCAGAATTTGGTCGGTCATTAATTTTAGCTTTGGAAGTTCATCTACTAATTTTAAACTACTCCTCCTTTTCTCTTCTGTTCTTTTACGCATTTGTCATCAGCATCTTCGCGTTTCCTTAAATCGCTATAGGAGAGAAGTTTTAAAACCAGAGGGAATGGAAAAAAACTAAAACTTGCTTAATCCTTCCCTTTGTTTATTCAATTCTGCCTTGGCTGAAGTTAGCACCCGTATAACCGGTTGTCAGCCAAAGAATAGCCCTAGCGCCGTCGCGAATAGCTTTTTCCACCGGTTCGGGGGTTCGCCCAGACGGAACTGCCACAGGCTTAAAGCTAATGCCTCGACTGCCGAGTACGATTTCGCCGATAATCTGAGCTCGCCGCATATGATCGTCAGAAGTGATCAGATACACGCTCTCAATCCCTTGAGCTTTCAATTCATCTACCAGGGTGGTAAAATTTGTTACCGTATCTACCGCTCTGTAGTCTAAGTGCAGGCGATCGGACTCAATTCCCGCTTCTGAAAACACCCATTCCGCGAACTCGGGATTGCTGCCAGACGACACCCAAATTGGCAATTCAGGATGATCCCGAGCAAATTTGGCGGCAAACACCTCTCGCTCCGTAGCCCCACCTAGAACTAACAAAGCTTGGGGTCTATGAAATTCGCTCTTAACCTGCTGATAGCCCAACCAACACGCCATCAAAAGCCCTACTAGGAACCAAAAACTGCGTGAAGTGTTCAAACGCTTGTAACGCTGCGTGTTTGAATTGATTTTTAACCACATCTAAACCTATAAAAATTTTATGTAACTCACAAAGGAACCATAACAAAAAATACCGCACGTATAGCCCACTAACAGGAATTAAAAATTAAAAATTAAAAAAGGGTCGGGGGATCATAGGATTTTAGATTTTAGATTTTACATTTTAGATTTTAGATTGACTCTACGTTTGTGGTGGGGCTTAAACAGGTGATTTGAGATTTTATAGCAACCGCCTTGGCGGTTGCTATACTTGTCTGGGAGCCAATTCCTTAGCGGATATGCAAAAAAGAGGGGCAAAACTACGCTTCCCCCTCCTGCTTTTAATTTTTCTTGGTTTTTAACGGGACTGGCCGGGTTCGAACCGGCGGCCTAGCGCTTCAGATTTGTGTGAGTTTCCCCACTCTCTGGACTATACCTTCACCATATGCTTGCAGCTTTTAGGTGGTGACCGTCTAGTCTCTAAACCTTCCTGATTTCAATATAGGCGATCGCATAATCGCCCTGAACTCAGGCTTGGCTTGGTATTGCCTTAGAGTCATAGGAACCCACGAACTCTTTAGGTTTCACCAAATTTGACCACATTCACTCCTAGAGTTTCCTCGCAGGGTGCCCGATTCTTCAGGAGGCGCTTGCTCTATCCATCTGAGCCACAGCCCCAGTTGCTAAACCGTTTTGATTATAGCAGTTAATGTCGATTTTGAATTTTTTATTTTGGATGATCACCGATCGCCAGTTGCCAGTTTCGCAGCGATGCGGGCAAAGTTTTCTGCTGCGGTGAGTTTACCGGCACCGTAACAGGCGCGCTGTCTCCATGCAGTGACGGGGAGATGTCCAGGGGGAGCATCTTCGTTGAAGGAAAGCTCGCTGTAATATTTCCAATTTTCCTTGACTCGCCAGCCGACTCGATCGCAAAATTCAGTATAATTTGCCTCGGTACTTTCCCAAATCTGCTGCTGCACGCTCAACCCGAACCGCCCGCTGCTGTATTGTTGCCAAAGTTGGTCGATCGTGCGAAGGTCTGTAGGAGGAAAACTGTCAATATCGGCCGCACTCAGCCAGCCTTCGTCTTCCCTGACAGCGATTTGCAGCAAGATTTCCCAAGTGTGTTCATCAGCTTTGCGCCATTTTCCGGTTTCTAATAGCTTTGTCAGTTGGCGGTAGTCCATCCCTACTTCGGAGATAGCCGGAGTTTTGTCAGGTATGGCGCCGATTTTGTCTTCCAGCCGCAGTAGAGTGCTGACAATCAATTCGGGGTTTAGTTGTTCGAGGCGGTACAGAACCCATTCTAACTGAGATTGAAGATACGTGCGGGCGATCGCACCTTGCTGCAATTCCCCATGCAACTCATCAAATTTAGCTGACCAATTTTGTTGAGTGCGGGCCAATTCCCACATTTGTTTTGCCCACTGCAATCTAACTTGTTCTTTTTTTAAATAAGTTTTGGAAGGCTTCGCACGTTGCGGGTAGGGAGTCAAATCCCAGCCGCAAACCGAGCAAAACTCTGCTTTTTCTTCTATGTATTCAGCACCGCACACTGGACAGTTAGACATATTGCCATAAATTCGGTTGCCAAGTAATTATATGACATCGGGTAAATTAACCATAATTCGATTAGCTATGCACTTTGCAGCCTACAATTACAGTTTATCTGTAGTAATGTGCACTTTTCGCACCCGAAAGTTAGAGTTAATTATACCGCTCTAACAAGGCAAGCGAATAGTAAACAAACTGCCTTTGCCCAACTCGGATTTTACCTCGATCGTGCCGCGGTGAGCTTCGACTATTTGGCGGCAGAGGTGTAGTCCCAAACCTGTACTGGACTTCTTATGAGTTCCCGAGCTAAACCTTTCAAATAACTTTGCTTGTTCGGTGGGAGAAATGCCGGCACCGGTGTCTTTGATGTCTATGATTACCCATGCCAGCGGTTGGTTTTTGAAGCTCGTATAAGCAGGTGAATTGGCAGCTTTTAAGCTGACATCTATTGAGCCGTTGTCGGTAAATTTAATCGCATTTCCGATTAAATTTGTCAGCAAGCGGTGCAGTTCCAGACGATCGCCCGGATACTTCGCAATCGGTGCACTTTCTGCACTTTCTGTCAAGTCTAAATTTACGGATAAACCTTTAGCATCGGCTAGGGGAGCTAGTTCTTCAGCTACCTCAGTAATAAGCTGGCGCAAGTCCACGGCAGCGAAACTTAGGGATTTGCGGCCTGCTTCGTAGCGGTAGACTTCCAGCAACATATTTACCATCGCGATCAGGTTTTTGTTGCTGCGAACCATCGTCCCGAAAGCGTCGCGCATGGGAAGGGAAATTTCTCCCAAAGCTCCCTGCTGCATTAAAGTTAGCATTCGATCGGCGGCTACGAGGGGCGTCCGCAAGTCGTGAGCGAGTCGGGAGACAAAATCTTCGCGCTGCAGGGCGATCGAATTGCGCTCGTCTACGCTGTGTTTAAGCCGCAGGAGCGATCGAACCCTAGCCAGCAGTTCATCCATTTCGACTGGTTTGCGGATAAAATCGTCTGCTCCCATGTCCAATCCCTGGACTACGCTGGCACTGTCGTGAGCCGTGATCAGCAAAATCGGAATAAAGGGCAATTCCTTATTTTGTCGGATTCGTTTAGTGACTTCGTAACCATCCATTCCCGGCATCATCACGTCTAGCAGTACCAAATCCGGGGCTGCCTTGTCAATTTGACTCAAGGCAGAAAAGCCGTTTTCCGCCGTACTAATTTCGTAACCTTCTTCTTCTAGGATTGTCTGAACCAACAAAACATTATCTGGTGCGTCGTCTACCACCAGAATCCGATCGGCTTTTGTGGCATTCGGAACAGATAAATAACTCATTTAATTGCTAGCCTGGAAATAAATTCTAAACTTTAATATGCCATCCGATTTATGATTTCACATTTTTACACTTGTTAACTCTGTCATAAGGAATATCTCACAACTTTATCAAATCTTTTTACTTTGGAACCCTCGGATGTAATATAATCTACTACTTGGTTGTCATCGTATGCACACCGTCCCAATCATCGGGCGGGGGTACTTCCAAATAGCTCAGGGATCGATCAAGGTGAACTTCCACAGGTCTATCGCTGGGTCGCATTGCTAAAGCAGCTTCAAAATAACTAATAGCTTTCTGAAAATTTCTAGCAATATAAGCATCCCTACCGTTACTGTAAAGTTCCAAAAACCGAACGGTTTCCCCATCCATGGGTTCAGAACTATTTTGCAGCAACTCGTAAATACCCACTGGCTGATTTTTGCCCTTAACCCGCACCTTGTCTAACTCTCGCACCCAAATTCCTTCTCGACACAAACTGTATGTAAATTCGCTCAAAATTATATCGCATCCGTACTCCTTTGTAAGCTGTTCCAATCGCGAACTCAAATTCACCGCATCCCCGATTACCGTGTAATCCATTCGCTTTTGAGAACCAATATTTCCCGAAACCACCTCTCCGGAACTAATTCCAATTCCGAAGCGAAATGGATCTTCGCCGGGGCGAGAATCATTAAACTCTTTCAAACGCCGGCGCATATCTAAAGCCGACTGCACCGCCATCCAACCGTGACTTTCCGGGGGATTCAGCGGCAGGGGCGCGCCGAAAACCGCCATTAAAGCATCACCGATAAACTTGTCTAAAGTGCCTTCGTAGTGGAAAACGGCCTCCACCATCGTCTCAAAATATTCGTTCAGCAGGGATACCACATCCGACGCTCCCAAATTTTCAGTCAACGTGGTGTAGCCGCGAATGTCAGAAAATAAAATAGTCACTTCTTTGCGTTCGCCCACCATCAGGGCGCCTTCACCCAAGGCCATCACTTTATCTACGACTCCAGGAGTCAGATAGCGGTACATCGTATTTTTCATCCGCTTTTCGCGACTGATGTCTTCGAGTACCACTAAACCGCCGCGCACGCCGCCCTCTGGATTGATCAGCGGGTTGACAGTCAAATTCAAACTACGTTCAATTACTTTAATTCGAGAGGCGGGGATGGGCAGCGGACAATAAGGGTGATACAGGGCAGAATTTCGCAGCGCAAATAGAGATTGGGCATTAGCTAATTCTGCCAGCGCTACTTCCTCAGTCCACGCGCGGTTTTCGCCCCAAGCGTAATATAAATTAGGGTCAGTGCGATCGGGCACGGCCAAAATATAACTTTCTTCTTCTTCTTCTTTTTTTTGGGAATTTAGCGTTTTTTCTACCAACAGTCCCACAGTTAAACTTTGTTCGGGAACGTAATGTCGGGCAGCATTTTTGAGACTGTCTTCTAGCCGAAATTGCAAATTGTCGATCGGCACAACTTCCCAAACATAGCGATTCACCAGTTTATCTTCCCAAATCTGGGGATTGTGTTTGCTTTTAGCTTGATTTACCGGACAGCCCAACAATTCCAGCGCTGCTTCGTTAATCGTTACAACTCGCCCCTGTAAATCGGTGGAAATTACTGCATCTGAAAGACTTTGCAGCATATCTTTTTGATACTGCTTTTCCACCATCACGTTTTGAAACAGTTGAGAATTTTGCAGCGCCATTCCCGCTTGGGAATTAAACGCTCGCAAAAACTCTTCGTCGGAAGGGGTGAAACTACCTTGGTTCTTATTAATTAGCTGAGTTACCCCGATCAGCTCACCTTTGGCGTTATGCACGGGCATACACAAGACAGTCCGAGTGCGGTATCCCGTTTGCTGGTCTGTAGATGGGTCAAAGCGGGGATCGTCGTAAGCATCTGTAATATTTAGAGGTTGACCAGTCGAAGCCACGTAGCCAGCAATTCCCCTATTCGCAGGAATACGAATTTCCATCATCGTTTTGCCGTCGGCCTTGGCGACTTTTGTCCAGAGTTCGTTGGTTTCCCGATTTAACAAAAATAGCGTGCTGCGATCGGCTTGCATCAAGTCGCGAGCTTGATCCATTACAGAGCGCAAAGTTGTTTCCAAGTCAAGACTTTGACCCAAAGTCGTGGTGGCTCTCAAAAGTGCGGCAACCCCTCGCTGGTTGCGGGCCACGACGTAGAAAGACTGACAGCTTTCGAGAATAATCCCGATCGAATCTGCAAAAGCCTGGAACTGCTGTTCGTCTTCCTCGTTAAAGGGGGCATCGCCAGCTTTATTTAACAGTCTGACCACCGCTACGGGTTCATGTTGGCTCTTGCTGCTAAAAATTGGCATACAGAGGATGGTCTCGATCTGATAGCCCGGTGGTTCGTCTACTTCGGTATTAAAATACTCGTGCGATCGAGCTTCGGCGACATTAATCGATTTTCCGGTTGTTGCTACGTAGCCTAAAATGCCTGCATCCATCGGCAAGCGAACTTCTACATCCTCGCCCGTCAGTGGATCGACTGTTTTGTGCCACAGTTGATTTTTGTTGGAGTCAACCAAAAAAATTGTTGTCCGGTCTGCTTGCAAAATTTGACCAATTTTGACAGTGAAGGCATCTAACAGTTGCTCTAAGAGGCTTTCGAGTGCTTCATTGTTAATCAGGTCCATCGCCCGGATAAATTGCTGAAATTCAGCCGTGATAAAGTCCAGCAGGCACACTAATTCAGGAACTGGCAGGCTCTTAACACGGGAGGTCAATGCCCCCATAAAATTGACTTGAGTCAGTGTAGCCAGAACGCTACCAGTATTGGAGAATGTCATGATTAACTGCTTGCTCAGAGGGGTAGACTGACCGCAGGTCGATCTGCGCGAGATTCGGCGGCGGTGCAAACTCTTGAATTTGTTTGCAAGCGCATCGGCACTCGCTTGTCGCTTTGATGAATCGTGAGTTCAAAAGTGGCGCACGCAACTTCAGTTTGCTTGTTATGTATGCTCGATCGATCTTTTTTACAACCTCGATACTGATGAGGGTTCGTCAATTCAAGCTGAACTTAAGTTCGCAAAACTGCTAGCCTGAAAATTAGGTGACAGGCTTTAGTTCGATCGAGAGTGCAATGTGGATTGGACGCCCTGTGCTCTGCCCCAGCGCGCGGTGTGACTGTTTTAGCGCACTCGGCGACCGTATCCGGTCAGGTAAAGGGCGCTATGAAAGCAGCGCGCAAGGCCTTCCTACAGAGCTTACTCATAGTTTAATGGTAAATGCAACAGCAGGATAACGACGGTAATTTATACAGCAAAAAAGTTCGATCAATCTTTGAAAACATCCCTATTCAATACCAACTGACGATCGAACAGCGAAGCTAAGCTGGCGGTGATGTTTAAAGGTGCTACCGATCCTGACATTTAGGCCGCTCTGGGCACAGACTGGGCAAACACCACTGATTGATAGTAGCGCTGCAGTTGTGCGGCGGCGGCTGCCCAACCCCAGCGTTCGGCTTCTCGGCGAGCGTTATGGCGCAGGGTTTCCCGTTCTTCGGGATTCGCAAACAGACGCTTAGTGGCTGCGAGTGCTCCTTCTTCGTCGGCTGGGTCAAATAAATATCCGTTAACACCGTCGGTGACGATATCGGGAATTCCGCCACTGCGCGCCGCCACTACGGGCGTCCCTGCAGCCATTGCTTCTAGGAGCACTAAGCCCAGGGTTTCGGTGCGGGAGGGAAAAATGAAGGCGTCGGCAGATGCGTAAGCTCTTGCGAGTTCTTGCCCCTTGAGGTAGCCGACAAAATTGGTGGGTGTGCCGGCAAAATATTGTTCAAGGGTTTGCCGATGCGGGCCGTCTCCCACTAAGGCGAGGCGGGCATCGGGAATTGCTGCGAGGACTGGTTTGATGCGTTCGATTTCTTTTTCTGCACCGAGGCGGCCGACGTACAGCAGCAGGGGACTGTCTGGGTTATTTTCAGAAAGGCGCGATCGCATTTCTCGACTTGCCAATTCCGGGACAAACATTTCAGTATCTACGCCCCGCTGCCATAAATCTACCCGATCGATCCCGTGGTTTCTGAGTTCTTCCACCATTGCTGTAGAAGTACACAGATTCAATTCTGCTTGGTTGTGAGCACCTTTGAGCAATTCCCACAATAAAGGTTCGAGGACTCCAAAACCGTAATGGTGCAAATATTTCGGCAAATGCGTGTGGTAAGAAGCCAAAATCGGAATGTTGAACTTTTTCCCGTAATATATACCGCCCAATCCCAAAATAGCGGGATTGACAACATGAATAATATCCGGTTTAAACTGCTCTAATTGGCGACCGACAGCGGGAGAAGGAAGTGCCATTTTCAATTCCGGGTACATCGGCAAAGGCAAGCCCTCCACACCGTAAACTCGTGCGCCTTTGTATTCTTTAATTCCGTAATCTGGAGAAAATATCAGAACTTGTTCGCCCGATCGCTGCAAGTGATCTACAGTGTGAATCAAGCGCGTCACAATGCCGTCTATTTTCGGCAAAAATGTTTCCGTGAAAAGAGCAATTTTCATAAAAATAAGTTACTTAGGGAGCCGATAATCATAGCTTGGGGCAAACGGCATCGGTAACAGGATACACTGTGTCGGGGGGAGTAAGTCATGGCGTGCGATCGGCTGCTTTTCTACACTTCTTCTGTCAGTTGCACTACCGCTAATTCCGAGCGAGAGGTTTTTGAGATCAAATGCCAATTCCCTGAATGCCAATTGATACAATTATCCCACCTAAAAGCCATCCCACACTTTCTGTCAAGCAATTAATTCTGTAAATTTCCTGTGCTATCCCGGCAATTTATCTCGATTTTTAAGTGGCAGATAAGCCTTTGCTAACTCGCCACTAATTTAGATCACTCGGCGTTACAGCAGCCCATTCCCCTATTAAATAATAAGCCAAAACTGCCCTCGCTGGAAATCCAGGCAGAACCACCAAAAGCAACAGAATGAGAATTCGACTTTTTACGAGGTTTCTTCCCAAACAAGCCAGCGGTAAAAACCTGATGCCATTTTTTAATTAACCGCAGAGGACACAGAGGACACAGAGAAAGAGATAAAAAAGATAGATTATCGTAATATACAGCAAACTCCATTCAGAACTTGCGAACCCTTTTCCTCTCTTCCCTTCTTTTCTCTTACTGCGCGCCCTTCGCGCCTTCGCGGTTCGTTAAAAAGCTCTTTCCCCGCAGATAGAAGCCAGAACTTACTTCCAAGAAACCTTCGGCAAAATCTGATTTTTATCGACACGGTGCTGATATTTTGTAGCAAAATTCAGCAGAGAATCGAGCAGGGAATCTGAGAGATAGTGCGGTTGCAAACCCAGGTCTAGCAAATTGGTGTTTTTGGCATTGAAATAATGTTCTTCTTTCTCGACTCTGGGATTTTCGATGTTGTTGATTTCTACTTTTAATCCCATTGCCATGCCTGCTTTTTGCACCAAGGAGGCTAAATCGCCGACGCTGAATTGTTCGGTGAATTGGTTGAAGACGCGGAATTGTCCGGCTTCGGCGGGGTTGGCTAGAGCCAATTCCACGCACCGCACGGTATCCCGAATGTCTAAGAAGCTGCGGGTTTGTCCGCCACTGCCATAAACCGTCAAAGGATGACCGATCGCAGCTTGGATGCAAAATCTGTTCAATGCTGTCCCGAATACTCCGTCGTAGTCCAAACGGTTGATCAACAGTTCGTCCATGCCGGTTTCATCTGTGAGCACGCCGTAGACTACGCCCTGATTTAAGTCGGTGGCTCTTAAACCCCAGATTTTGCAAGCAAAATGGATGTTGTGGGAGTCGTGGACTTTTGACAGGTGGTAGAAACTGCCTGGTTGTTTGGGATAGGGTAGTGTATCCTTGCGGCCGTTGTGTTCGATCGTAATGTAGCCTTCTTCAATGTCAATATTCGGCGTGCCGTATTCGCCCATTGTCCCCAATTTCACTAGGTGACAGTCGGGGAAGTCTTCGCGGATGGCGTACAGCAGGTTGAGTGTCCCGACGACGTTATTGACTTGAGTGAGGACTGCGTGTTCGCGATCGATCATTGAGAAAGGTGCCGAACGCTGTTCGCCGAAATGGACGATCGCCTCTGGTGCAAATTTTCTCATGCTTTTGCTGAGAAAATCGTAGTTGGTGATGTCACCGACGAACAAGTCGATCGACTTGCCCGTTAAATCTTGCCATCGCTGGAGTCGTTGCTGAATCGGTGCGATGGGAGTGAGGGTGTCGCTGCACAGTTCCAGATCCCAGTGCCGCCGCACGAAGCTGTCGAGGATGCCAACTTCGTAACCTTTGTTAGAAAGGTAGAGTGCGGTTGCCCAACCGCAATAGCCATCGCCACCAATAACCAGGACTTTCATAAATCAACGGTGAATCTTGCTTGCCAATACTGGGTTAATGTACCAGGTATTGGTGCATTCTGAACCTTTAATCAAGCGTGTTCGCCCAGGAGGGACTCTGTTTTTTTGGATTAAACCGGAATTTCGTCGGCGAAACTGGCCCGGCGGGTGAATTCAAAAGGGCCGGCCTGGGCTCCCCAGACGTGGGCGTCGGTTTCTGGGTCACGTCCGCGATCGTGGCTAATAAATTTGTCTTGGTCAATCTCGAATTCGCTGTCTAGATAGGTTTTTTTGCCTTTTCTGACCACCATGCAGCCTTTTCCGGGTTCGACAGACCCTTTGAAGCTGTTGCCCGTCCACTGCGTAATAAAGGTGCAGCCGGGAAGTAGAGTCAGTTGTTCTTTTTTGATTTCTTGCAGCCGTTGCGGGTCGCGGGCCGCGCCGTAGAATTGTTCTTCGTTTTCTATGGCATAATTTTCGATGTCGATTCGATCGCCCACGGGGACTAATTTCAAAACTCGGACTCGGTACGGTACATTCAGTTCAATATCGTAGGCTTGTTCTAGGTACAAGCTGAGGCCATCCAGAACTTCGACGGGTAAAGGCCTCATGCAGACGCGGATGTGGGCGAAGAATGGCGGGTTTTCAAAGGCTTGGGCTTGGTTGCTGAAATCGGCGGCCATCCAGCGGGCGAGGGTGACGATATCTGTGGAATGAGTCATTTCGATTTTAGATTTGGGATTTTCGATTTTAGATTGGGGATCTAGTAAAAATTATTTTAGGGGAAAGCGGGCGATCGGCTATAGAAGGTAGTTATATGCTTTACGAACCAGTAAAGAAAAGGTGGCGATCAGTACGGCATTAATCAACGTATCCCATTAGCGAGATCGTCCTTTTCTTCTACCAGCGCTGGAATTTTTAGTCGAACTCGCCCCATTGGTGCGCCCTCAATCTTCCAAAATCTCAACCAAATCTTCCATTGTCACGTCGAAAGCACGGGCAATTTTGTAGACAGCAGAAAGATCGACTGTGTTTAAAGCATCGCGCCTCCCGTAGCTTTTTACCGTGTTGTAGTTGACTCCCGATCGATCGGCAACTTCTTTGAACGTCCAACCTCTTTGCTCAGCTAGTTCTCGAATCCGCAGTCTAACGTAGCCCATATTTGGCTTGACATCGGTGCATATATACCCGACTATAGCTATGTACACTGAAAACGATCGCCCTCCTAGCCTCGAAAACTTAAGGGCGATCGCTTTTTCTACCACACCCCACGAACGTGGGGAAGGATTACCCTATGATACCAACATCCAAGCCCAAATTAAACACTCATCCCTGGTGTATCGTGCGGCAATTGCCAAATATGCAGCGATTGGTTGTTGCTAGGTTCCACCGCCGAGGTGATGCAGAGGGATATCTCCAGATTTTACGGCGGTTGTTGCCGGCGGCTAAACACGCGATCGTATTTGATACGACTGGGGTCGATAAATTGCCCGAAGTTCGATCGACTCAATTAGATTGAATGTTTTAATTAATCAGGAGCGATCGAGTTTTACAACAAGTGCGATCGCTCTTTCCTTAAATTCACTTAACAACGGATAAGCTACAATATTCCAAGAGTATCTGAGAGCTGTTATTCCTATGAATACTCAATTAATGGTAAAACCTTCTTCTTTGATGCCCCAAGGCATCAAAATGGTAGAATTTGGGAATATTTACTTATTCAGATTTACCGACGATCTCCAATCTCGCATGGAAGAACTGCTAGAGAGAAAAAGACTAGATTTGTTAACTGTCGATGAAATTCCAGAATTAGCTGGCATCATCGAACTATCCCGAATTTTTACCTTGATTAACGCCCAACTTTCCACCCAAGCTAAATGGTGTCCGATCGCACTCGACAATTTATACGACAACGAGCTAAATATCTCTGCGAATACTGCCACTCTCCAGAATATCTAAGCGCAGATCGCTTTACCATAGATCATCTCATGCCCAAATCTATCGGCGGATCTGATGACAGTGAAAATTTAGCATTAGCTTGCCGTCGCTGCAACGAACGCCACTACAATTTTACCAACGGAATTGACCAGGAAACTCAGCAAGAATGTTTATTATTTAATCCTCGTCAGCAGCAGTGGTCAGAACATTTTATCTGGACAGCAGATGGTCTAAATATTGTCCCTAAAACTCCCATAGGTCGAGCAACTTGCAATCGGCTTGACCTTAATGATGAACGTTATGATGAAGAGGATTCGATTCGGCGATCGCGCAGGTTTTGGGTAGAAGGTGGTTGGCATCCACCTGCTGAAGATGCTCGTCAATTAGAATAAGCACGATCGTTCAAGCCAAAAGTTTTATGAAATGAAGCACTTGCGCCGTCAATCTACAGATAAACCTAGAGATTTTTCGCGCAAATACTTCGCCCAAACGATACTTTTGCCAGAGATTAAATCCTCTGGTTGAGACATCTAAATTAGCAAATTAGATGAGTTTGACAGCCCGCAGACCAAACATCAGCACTGTCGCCAAGCCGATCATGCCGCCAAAAATCCCAAAATAAGTTATTGCTCCGCTAAGAGTCATGGCAATTTCTCCAAAACAATCAATAAAAAGACCTATAAGAACTATAATCTAAAATCTAATATCTAAATTAGATAAATATGCAATCCATAATTAAAGTTGACTTGGGGCCACAATCTTACAATGTTTGCGTGCGATCGGGCGGCTTAGACGAACTCGGCAGTCTGATGGGCGATCTAAGTTTGGGCAAAAAAGTGCTGCTGGTGTCGAATCAGTCGATTTTTCGGCAGTACGGCGAAAGAGCAACCGCAGCCCTCGAATCAGCCGGGCTGGAAGTCGGTACCTGCATTTTACCACCGGGAGAACAGTACAAAACTTTAAATTCGGTACAGAAAATTTACGGTGCGGCTTTGGAAAACCGCTTAGAACGTTCCTCGACAATGGTGGCTTTGGGCGGCGGGGTGGTTGGCGATATGACGGGTTTTGCTGCGGCGACGTGGCTGCGGGGAATTAATGTCGTACAAGTTCCGACTTCGCTGTTGGCCATGGTTGATGCTTCTATTGGTGGCAAAACGGGGGTAAATCATCCTTTAGGGAAGAATTTAATCGGGGCTTTTCACCAGCCGCGTTTGGTGTTAATTGACCCGGATGTACTCAAAACTCTGCCGGCGAGGGAGTTTCGTTCGGCGATGGCGGAAGTGATTAAGTACGGGGTGATTTGGGATGTTGAATTGTTTGAAAAGTTGGAAAAGTGCAAGCGTTTGGATCAAATGCGCTATGTGAAGGCGGATTTGTTGGCTGAAATTTTGAGTAGGTCTTGCCAAGCTAAGGCTGAGGTGGTCAGCAAAGACGAGAAGGAATCGGGTTTACGGGCGATTTTGAATTACGGGCACACCATCGGTCATGCTGTGGAAAGTTTGACCAATTACAAGGCGATCAATCACGGGGAAGGAGTGGCAATCGGCATGGCTGCGTCAAGCCGATTGGCTGTGGAGTTGGGAATGTGGGATGCTGAGTGCGATCGCCGTCAGTCTGCTTTGATTGAAAAAGCGGGTTTACCTGCCAAATTGCCTGCTGGTGTGGATGTTGAGGAAATTTTGCATACTTTGCAACTCGATAAGAAGGTGCAGGATGGCAAGGTGCGGTTTGTGTTGCCGGTGCGCTTGGGTGAGGCTGCTGTGAGCGATCGGGTGGATGGAGATTTGATTATACAAGTTTTGAAGGAAATGCTTTAGATTCTCGTTTTTGGGTGTGTTTAACCGCCGCTGAACGCTGATTCACGCCGATCGCCAAAGATGTTTTTTCTTTCAATCGGCGATCGGCGGTTGAGTTTAGGACTCGCTGGATCGCGAATTAATTTCCTCCAAAATTTTATCTACTCTGTTAGCAGCTTGAGTTCTACCTTGCTTGATAAATAACTCCTTAGCTTTTTTGAGACTGGCTACCGCCTCCGCTTGGTTTTCCTTGTCTCCTAGCTGGTACAAACCGACTCCTAAATTGTTTAAAGCATCGGGATATCGATCGTTAATTTTAACGGCTTGTCTCCACTGAACAATTGCCTCTGGCAACTGGCCTTGACTTGCCATTGCCACGCCTAAATCGTTGTGAGCTTTGGCGTGCTGTGGGTTGACTTCAATTGCTTTTTGGAATAGAACGATCGCATCGCTCATTTTATCTTGCCCCGACAGCATAGTTCCCAACTTGTAATAAGCATCCGCTTCTTTGGGATAGCGAGCGATTAGTTGCCGGTACAAAGCTTCGGCATTGACAGCATTTCCTTGACCGTAAAGGTCGTTGGCAGTTCTCAAACCCATCGTGTAGCCTTTACCTACAACTTGGCACTTTTTCTCGGAGTTGCCTTCCTGCTTGCAAATCCTTAGTTCGTCTCCCTTCATCTCGTAGGACAGAACTTCCCGAACAGCAGGGGTGCGGCGCGGGGGCTGCAAGTTCTGCGATTGCAAGTTTTGGGAGAGTTGCAGGGCGATTGTCTCAGCTTGTGCCGGTTGGGCCGCTGCGACATTGCAGATTCCTGCACCCAACAAAAGGCTTGGGGCAATCCACCTCAAAGGTTTGAGCCAGGGAAACTCTCGATCGTTTTTCATGTCTTTTGTGGAAACGTGTTGTTGATATGCTGGGTTTCACTAGCGCCGTAAGAGTCGGAGCCGATGGGGCCCACCCGATGAAATAGTTAGTTATTAACAGTCGAGATATTTTAGCACTGCGGGGCCGAGTTTGAGTTAAATTAGAGTAGAATTCCGATCGATTCTCAGTCAACCTTAGCAGGAAAATAGAAATGGGGCAGTCTATTCTTACCATGCTCTTTGCGCTCATCCTCGGCTACGCTGTTAACTCAAGCGTCAAAATAGTCAGCGGTGGCGACGAAGCTTTAGTGGAACGTTTGGGTCAATACAAGCGCACCCTCAAGCCAGGATTCCACTTTATCAGTCCCCTGGTCGAAAAAGTCGTCTGCGTGGACACAAGCCGTGAAAGAGTTTTAGACATTAAACCTCAGTCAGCAATCACGGGAGATAATGTGGCTCTCGAAGTCGATGCCGTTGTGTATTGGCGGGTTGTAAATTTACAGAAAGCTTATTATGGAATCGATCAAATTGAAAATGCGATCGCCAACTTAGTGTTAACGACGTTTCGCGCTGAAATTGGTCGATTGCCCATGCAAGACATCTTGGGTTCCCGAGATGACATGAATAAAAAGTTACTCAAGAAGTTGGACGAAGCTACCGAAACTTGGGGTGTCAAAGTAATTCGGGTGGAAATTCAAAGCATTACACCTCCGAAAAGGGTGCAAGAAGCTATGGAATTGGAGCGCGCCACCAAGAGCGAGTGGCAAGCAATGGTTAATAAGGCGATCGGGACTAAGGAGTATATGAGGCTCTTAGTTGAAGCTTTAGACTCCCATCCCAATAGCAAGCAAGTTTTGAATTACTTAGTAACAGAAAAATACTTAGACGCTCAACAAAAATTGGGCGAAAGCGACAATGCCAAAATTCTGTTTATGGACCCGAGGAGCATGACCGAAGCCCTGGGCGAGCTGATGGGTTCTATGCCCGATGTGATTCATTCTGAGGGCGGAGAAATGAAAGTTATCGATACTCCGACTTCTCAAGACTGATTCCTGAAGATAGCGTCGGCAACCAGACAAACATCGTGCATTTCTCTGACATCGTGAACTCGCAAGATATCTGCCAAATTTGCGATCGCACCTGTACAAGCCGCCGCTGTCCCCCAAACTCTTTGTTTCGCTTCTGGCTGATTCAAAATGTGACCGATGAAGCTTTTTCGCGATACTCCCACTAAAATGGGACAGTTTAAAACACGGAATTTTCGCAACTCTCGCAGAATTTCTAAGTTTTGACTGTAATTCTTAGCAAAACCAATACCAGGGTCGAGAATTATTTGAGATTTGTCAATCCCCGCAGCAACTGCTGCCGCAATTCGACTCTCGAAAAATTCCCCAATTTCTCCCATTAAATCCAGATAATCTGTGAGTTGTTGCATCGTCTGGGGAGTACCCCGAATGTGCATCAAAATTATTGGCACTTTTAACTGAGCAACGGTTGACAGCATTTCCGCATCAAAAGTAGCTCCCGAAATATCGTTAATTATATCCGCTCCCGCCTCAACCGCAGCTTTAGCAACCTGCGATCTGGTAGTATCGACCGAAATAGGAACTGAGCCAAAAATATCGGCTTTTTGTCGCAGTATTTGTACTACAGGTATAACGCGATCAATCTCTTCTTCTAAAGATATTTCCGCTGCACCTGGCCGAGTAGATTGACCGCCAATATCAATAATATCAACTCCAGATTTTACCATATTTTCAGCTTGCGCTAAAGTAGATTCTATGGTATAGAAATCTCCGCCGTCACTAAAACTGTCAGGGGTTACGTTCACAACGCCCATCAAATAAGTTCGTTTTCCCCACTCAAAAACTTTATTTCTAATTGTAATTTTTTTGTTATTTATCATATCACCTAATCACTCGGCGATTGAAATCGCTTCTTGTAAAACGAAATTCATCTCTAAAATACGCAAGAATAAAGCAGAAGCGCCATTCTTAATTCAACCAAAACTTAACCAGCTAAAAACAGTGTCAACTGTCAATTCTAATTCAATTTTATCAATTATTGGCAACAGATATGCACCTTTGTACAGTTCTACTTTTTGTCCTGGAAATACTGCCAAAATACTCTCTTCTTCTGGATCTAGCAACCACCCCAACTCAGTGCCGTTTCGCGAACAGTGGAGTAAGTTACTCAGCACTTTTGTTTGGCTTTGGTTTGGAGAGAGAATTTCTATCGACCAGTCGGGATTAATGTCAAAGCGGTTAGCAATTCTACCCGACGGCAAACAAGGAATTCTTTCCCATCGGAATACTGCTACATCTGGCACGATTGATGCGCCGCCAAAAGTGCAGCGCAACTCGGGAAAAGCATTGGCAATTTTCCGAGTTTTCGCTACTTGATTGATAGTCTTGCAGAGTTCACCTTGAAGTACGCTGTGTTCACCTTGAGGCATGGGCTTCTGAATGATTTGTCCCTCAAGAAATTCTGAGGCCGGTTCAGTTTCAGGAAGTTTGAGGAACTCGTCTAAGGCTGGCTTGGGTTTAACGATCGCAGTCATAGGTTAATTCTCCCGATCCGAGAAACACTGAACGGCACATCACAATTGTAGGCGATAGCTGTTTAATTCCCGCTGCCCTTGTTCCAATTACCAGTTAACACTTACCAATTAGCAATTACCTAATTACTGATAATTGACAATTCGAGCAAAACTCGCAGCTTCCAAACTAGCACCGCCTACCAGAACCCCGTCAATCTCAGGCATCGCCATAACTTCATCAATATTCTCCGGTTTAACAGAGCCGCCGTACTGAATTGGCACGCCCGGATTAGTCAATTTACTGCGAATCAAACCAATAACTCGGTTAGCTTCCTTCGTTTCGCAAGTATCGCCAGTGCCGATCGCCCAAATCGGCTCGTAAGCAATTACCAACTTATTTTGGTCAACATCAACTAGATCTTTTTCCAACTGAGAAAAAATGTGAGATTCAGTTTCCCCTGCATCTCGCTGCTGCTTGGTTTCCCCAACGCACAGAATCGGAATTAAATCGTATTTCTGAGCCGCTTTCAGCCGCAAATTCACCGTTTCGTCAGTTTCCCCAAAATATTGGCGTCGCTCGCTGTGGCCTACGATGACATAGCGCACACCAAGTTCACTGAGCATTGGCCCGGAAATTTCCCCAGTAAAAGCTCCAGACTCTTGCCAGTGGACGTTCTGAGCACCGAGTCTGATCCGGCTGCCGTGCAAATTTTTCGAGAGGACAGCCAAGGAAGTGAAGGGAACGCAAAGCACGACTTCCCGTTCCTCTGGGGTTTCCGTCAGGCAGGACATGAATCCTTGAAGAAACTCTAGGGATTCAGTCCTAGTTTTGTACATTTTCCAGTTGCCAGCAATAACTATTTTCCGCACGGGTGACTCAGTAGCTCTGTGAACATCAAAATCAGGCAAATTATAGTGTAAAGCTTTAGGGTACCTTTCGAGCCCTTATTGCCCAAACTCAATGCGAGCTTGCTCAACTAAGTCAACGGTGACGACTTCGGTTTCGGCTTCGCGGGCCAACTGCTCGATGCGGACGCGGGCTTGTCCCCGGACAAAGTAGGGAATATTTTTCAGCTTCGCCTTGGCTTCTGGCGTCCATTTTAAATCATCGGAAAATTCGGAATCGGGCATGGCGTTTTGAGCGATCGACTACAAGCCTTCATGGATCTGGCTTTGATGGAAAGCCTTGATTTCTTAAATTTACCACGAGTTGCGATCGCCCCACACCTTCTCACTCTGCCTTAAATTTGTTGCCTAAAATAGCCGACGCTTCTTGTAAAAGCTGATTCTGCTCTTGTCGAATTGCCTCCAACCTGGCCAAAATATTAGCAAGTCGTTCTTGAGACTCCAAACTGTTTGATTCCACTCCCCTCAATTGTAAACCTGAATTATTTTTGTCTTCGGTATTCTTTGAAACCAATGAGTTTACAGCCACTCTACCGACATTACTTACAGATTTAGAGCCGACAGTCAAAACTCTTTGCATAAATTTTACAGGGCTTTGCAGAATAAATAATCATCCTTCAGCAAACAAGCTACTTAAACCCTGAAAAAGACCCAATATAATGAATGTAAATAGCAGTATCAGTGCTAAAAATATCAGCGGATGACTCACAAACCAGAAGACTACAGGGTGAGAATCAATCCATTTTGTGACGGTAGCATTAATAGCACTTTGAAGGGCATCTGAAGCGGTATCGCTCATATTTGTCGCCTTGTGAATGCTATCTTCTAATGAAGCCTTAGCCTTTTCGGTAGCTTGATTTACACTCTCTACAGCTTGGCTAGTGCTTTGATTCAGAGTATTGATCGCAGAGTTAGTAGTTTGATTAATAGTTTCTTTAGCACTTGCCGCAGAGTGAGAAACAGCATCAACAGCTTTGTTGGTACTTTCACTGATGCGACTAACTGCTTGATTGCCGACTTCCGATATAGAAAGCCTCACTTTTTCTGTTTTCTCCGCTACAGTACCTAAAGCATTGTTCGTAGCTTGATTAACAGTATTAACGGCATAATTCGTAGTTTGAGTGAGAGCTTCTTTTGCCTGAAATGCAGTTTGTGAGAGAGAAAATTTAGCTTCCGCTGTTGCTTCTGAAGTAGAATTCACTGCTTTTCCGACTTGTTCCGTCCAAACTTCTTTCGTTTTTTGAAAGCTTTGAGAAAAATCTTGAGAAAAATCAGGGAGTGTTACTTCCATAGTCAGTGATCTCCATCAAGTTAATTTACTGTTTTCCAGTGATTATAGTATATAGCAATTCTTGCAGGAGTCATAATTTTTTTACCCACCCCAACCCTCCCCGAACTCGCGGGGAGTCCGTAAGAAATTCACAAATGATGCGAGAATTGCTATAGTATTAGCTTCCATGCCCCCATGCTTTGAAAGATAGTGCCAACGCTTTGACGATGTGTTCCAGACTCAAGCCCAAAGACAGGAGTTTATACACTATCTGGGGGGATTATTGGGAGAAAGAAGAGAAACAACCTATCGGAGAAGGCGCAAAAGGCTGTAAAAATTTCTTAACAAAGCTTACGCCTTTTGGCCGTCAGAGCTTCCTGGTGCGGACAAACGCTCAACTAAGGGCGAAGCTATACGCGATAATGTGACCATCAGATGTATTTCCCAAAAATAGCTCGGACGATCGCTCAAAGATGAGGTAGGAATTTGATGCACCTGAAAAAGGCTGAATTTAGTTGAGAAATATAGCATATTATTCCAGTGGTGATCGCGGGATAACTGGCGATCGTTCGTCAAAGCTCGCTCGACGTTGTAAAAACTGTTTAATGCCCCCCAAAATAATTACATATTTACAAAAATTAGCGCAAGTTACCAGACTTTATATCCCCAAAAAAAAGCGAGAAATTTTAAGTTGAGTGTGGCTGTTGGTTTAACAAACCGGACGCTGCCGAGGATGTTGTTGCGGCAGCTTATCTGGTGTATAATTTATGACATATTTGCCAAGTTTTCACTTTCCATCCCACGGTCAAAATATGCTAGGCTAGAATGTTTCCAAAGTTTAAGATACACCCTGACGTATGTATCAATCATTAGAAGAGTCAGCCATTTCGACTAACCCATCTACGGAATCGTCCTCTCTAATTCTGATTGTGGATGACGATGCCTTGATTCGTTTGCAACTTAGACTGTATTTACAGAAGGAAAAATACCGAGTGGCCGAAGCTAGTGATGGGTTGACAGGGCTAGCAGCTTATGAGGAAGTACATCCAGACCTGATCCTGCTAGATGCAGTGATGCCTACTATGGATGGTTTTGCTTGTTGTCAAAAATTATCTGAAGTGCCTGAGAGCGATCGCCCACCTATTTTGATGATTACTAGCTTGGAAGACAAAGAATCTGTCGATCGAGCGTTTGCAGCAGGAGCGGCTGACTATATCACTAAGCCGATTCACTGGGCTGTTCTGGGACAGAGAGTGCGACGGTTGATTCAGCAATTCCACTTGCAACAGCAACAAACCCTACTTTACAAACAGCTAGAAGCCGCCAATCGGCAATTAAAATACCTCGCGTCAATTGACGGCTTGACTCAGATTGCCAATCGCCGTCAGTTTGACCAACAGCTAGAGGAGGAGTGGCGACGCATGACGAGGCAGCAAACTCCTTTGTCACTGATTTTGTGTGATATCGATTTATTCAAGCCTTACAACGATACTTATGGACACCAAGCAGGGGATGTATGTTTACAGCAAGTTGCCGCAGCTCTCAATCGCAGTATTAATCGAGCTGGAGATTTAGTCGCACGTTATGGAGGTGAAGAATTTGTAGTGATTTTGCCCGAAACAGAGCTTGAGGGAGCCGTCCAAATCGTTAAAAAAATTCAGGATTGCATCCAAGCTTTAGCAATAGTTCATAAGAGTTCTCCGAATCATTGCATTACGCTCAGCTTCGGTATTACCAGTGTGATTCCTACCCAAGAGAGCCGGCCAGAAACTTTAATTACTGCTGCCGATGCAGCACTTTATCAAGCCAAAGACAAAGGTCGTAATACTTTTTGCACCAAGATTCATACAGTTAATGAATTCACCCGTTAAATCATAAGGGTAAGAACTATGCCTCTCGAAATTGGGAATAATTATTTTTTAAAAGTTTAGCGAAATATCAAGTCCTGCATGAGTAAGCCTTGATTTTAGTATTAAAGCCTCAATAATCGGTTGTGCGACATTCATGAAAACTGTCAGGGATAGAACGAGAGTGTGTCTACGACAATTTTTTACCAAAATCAGTTTATATTCAGCAAGTAGCGATTCTAGAAGTTTATGGAAGGAGCTAGCTCAGTGCGTGATCAAAGATGGTTTGGTGCGATCGCCCTTCTCACTGGTGCGGGTTTTCTGGGCAACTATTTCAGTGTGTCTCTTTTATTTGGGGTTGATTTTCTCTTTGGCAGTATTGCGGTACTGATTATTACTTACTATTTCGGCTGGGGCTGGGGAGGCTTGGCTGGTCTAATAGCAGGCAGCTATACTTATGTCCTTTGGCATCATCCATACGCCACGATTATTTTGGTAATTGAGGCTCTGTTTGTAGGGTTTCTTTGCAAGAAGCGCAAACATCCGAACCTCCTTTTATTCGATGGGATTTACTGGTTCTTAATTGGAATGCCCCTCGTTTGGCTTTTCTACGGTCAAATGATGCACATGGACGCGAATCAAGCCATCCTCGTTATGTGCAAACAAGCAGCCAACGGCATTTTTAATGCCTTAGTTGCCAGCTTAATCATTTCGTATGCGCCGAGAAATCGGTGGGTTATTCATTCAAAACATCTCGCCCTCTCTTTACAACAAACTATTTTTCATCTGTTGGTTGCTTTTGTCTTTATTCCAGGACTGCTCCTATTAGTGATTGATGGTAGATCCTTTCTTGGTCAAATCCAGACAACGGTGCAAACGGAGTTACAAACAAACGCAAAAAGTCTCACGAGCGCAATATCTAGATGGCATCAGCGACATCTCTTAGCTTTGAATACATTAGCTGAGAAATCGCTCATACCTGAAGCCGCAACTGCTGCTAATACAGCGATTAAATCATCCGAGCAGCTAGAACAAAACATTAGCCTGATCGAGCAGTTGTTGCCAGATTTTGACAAAATTTATGCGACCGATTCATCGGGAAAGATTTTAGCTACTTCTTCTCCTTTTAATCAAAGCCGTCGGCGGTTGATCGAAGAAAGCAGGGAACATAAATCTCTCATTACCCAGGCTCAAAAGCGATCAAAACCTTGGATGACTTCTATCCACAAAGATTTATTAATGGACGAAACTCATGTAGGATTGAATGTACCCCTGCAAGTTCAAGGTCGTTTTCTTGGGGTAATCCACGGTTCATTAGGATTGACCAAGATCAAATCTCTCTACATTTTCCAGAGTAACGATCGGCAATTAGGCATTACATTGCTCGATGAAAACAACCGAGTCATTGCGAGTAATCAATCCGACCAAAAGCTTTTGATTAGGGTTCAGGATTCAAAGAACGGCAGCACTCGCACCTTAGAGGGAACCTTGCAGCAGTGGCTTCCTAGCAATGGCAAAAATCCGATGATCCGTTGGAAAAACTCTCTGTATATACAGGAATTTACAATTAGCTCCGATCTGGACTGGAGATTACGTTTAGAAATTCCAGCCTCTCCCTATGTAGAAAATTTACAAAATCGCTACAAGGCTGACTTGATTATTCTACTCGTCATCACCATGTTGGCATTTTTGTTTGCAACGCTGGTTAGCGAACGACTGGTCAAGCCATTATCCTATTTAGCTGGTGCGACTGCTGACTTACCCAACAAGCTTTCAGAAGGAACATTTGAATGGAAACATAGCTCTGTTACTGAAATCAATGAGCTTGCTCGCAATTTTCAATTGATGGCGATCGCACTCAATCAAAGGTTTAGGGAGATTAAACAGGCTAACGCCACATTAGAAGAGCGGGTTCAAGAACGAACGCAAAAATTATCCAGAATCAATCGCTCTCTCAAAGGTGAAATTCAGAGACGTAAACAAGCCGAAGCTGAATTAAGAACAAGAGAGGCGGCGATACGATCTTTATATGAAGCTACTTCTACCCAAAATCTCAATTTTGAGCAGCGCATCCAAGCGTTGATTGACATGGGATGTGAGAATTTAGGGCTGGAAAGTGGCATTTTAGCTCGCGTGCAAAATAATCTTTATGAGGTAATGGTTGCGCGATCGCCCGATCGAGTCCTGAAACCAGGTGATGCCCTTGATATTAAGCAAACTTTGTGCTGTGAAGCTTTAGACACAAATGAACCCCTAACCATCGAACATATAGGCACCTCAAAATGGCGTTACCATCCTGCCTATCTTGCCCAAGGCATGGAAGCTTATATTGGAACACGAGTTTTAGTTGCAGGCAAAGTTTACAGTACCCTCAGCTTTTCTAGCAAATCTCCCCGTGCAGACAGCTTTAAATCTGCCCATGTGGAATTACTGAAGCTGATGGCTCAATGGATAGGTAGTGAAATTGAACGGCATGAGGCAGAAGTCGCTCTGCAAGCGAGTGAAGAGCGGTGGGAACTCGCCCTACGTGGTAGTAATGATGGGGTATGGGATTGGAACGTCAACACCAATGAAGTATTCTTCTCGGCTCGCTGGAAACAGATGTTGGGCTACGAAGACCATGAACTCCCTAATCACCTGGATGAATGGAGCAAGCGGGTGCATCCCAATGATCTCGATTGGGTGATGCAAGTAATTCAAGATCACTTTGAGGGCAAAACTCCCTTTTATATTACAGAACATCGATTGCTTTGCAAGGATGGGAGCTACAAATGGATTTTAGCTCGAGGGCAAGCGCTTTTGGATGAAGCAGGCAAAGTTGTCCGTATGACTGGTTCTCACAGCGATACTACCGATCGCAAAAAGTTGGAGCAGGAAATTCAAGCCAGAGAGCAATTATTGAATGCTTTCTTTAACGGAGCTTCCCTAGCAGGGGTGGGGCTGTGTATCCACGATCGGCAGTTTAAATTTTTACAAATCAATGAGGCACTAGCTGAATTTAATGGCCACTCTGTGGAGGCTCACTTAGGTAAGACAACCGATGATATTTTGGGAGAATTTGCTGCTGGTGTAAATCAACTATTACAAAAGGTTTTAGCAACTGGAAAACCTTCGATCAATTTGGAAATTAGCACAGCATTATCCAGTCCAACGGGTGTCAAGCGCCACTGGCTCGTTTCTCACTTTCCCATTTTCAAGGATGCAGAGCAGCCTGTAGCAGTGGGTTGCATTCTAATTGAAATTAGCGATCGCAAACGCGCCGAAGCAGAACTGCAACAAATGAGTGCCGCGCTAGAAAATGCCGTAGCAGGCATCTCTCGACTCGATACTCAAGGACGCTATCTGTTTGTTAACGCAACTTATGCCGCCATCACGGGATATCAGCCGGAGGAAATGCTAGGGATGGACTGGCAAAGAACCGTTGCTCCTGAAGATGTTGAGAGAATGGTAGCTGCTTATCAACAGATGTTGAGAGAGGGCAGAGTTGAGGTTGAGGCTAGGGGGATGCGAAAAGATGGCTCCAGCTTCTATAAACAATTGGTGATGGTTTCTGCTTATGACGAGCAAAATGTCTTTGTGGGGCATCACTGCTTTATGAAGGATATTACCGATCGCAAGCAGGCAGAAGAAGCACTACAGCGACAGTTGCAAAAAGCCCTACTGCTGAAGCAAATTACCCAAGAAATTCGGCAAAGCCTCAATGCTCAGCAGATATTTGAAACGGCTGCTATTCAGATTGGGCAAACTTTTGGGGCCAGTCGCTGCTTAATTCGCACTTACCTGGACAATCCACAGCCTCAGTTTCCTGTCGTTGCAGAGTATCTAACACCCGGAGCAGCCCCCAGCAGGGAGCATGACATTCTGGCCGCGAGTCCTGCTTATACAAAACAGTTGATGGCTCAAGATGAAGCGATCGCCTCCCCGGATGTCTATTGCGATTCATTACTCTCCTCTGCTCATTCAATTTTTACCAGACTCAAATTGAGATCGACATTAGTAGTGCGAACTTCTTATCAAGGAGAGCCGAATGGTGCCATTTGTTTGCACCAGTGCGATCGTTACCGTCATTGGACTCCCGATCAAGTGGATCTGCTAGAATCCGTCGCGACTCAAGTAGGAATTGCCCTCGCTCAAGCCAAATTACTAGAGCAAGAAACTCGACAACGAGAAGAATTAACTCTGAAAAACTGTGCCCTGGAGCAAACTAGACGAGAAGCCGAAGCTGCGAACCGAGCCAAAAGTGAGTTTCTGGCGATGATGAGCCATGAAATTCGCACTCCCATGAATGCGGTTATTGGCATGACGGGACTACTGCTAGATACAGAACTCAAGGCTCAACAGCGAGACTTTATCGAGACGATTCGCAATAGTGGGGATACGCTTCTGAGTATCATCAACGACATCCTTGACTTCTCCAAAATTGAGTCGGGCAAGCTGGAGCTAGAAAAGCATCCCTTGAGCTTGAGAGATTGCATAGAAGGTGCGATCGATCAACTTGCAGTTAAAGCAGATGAGAAGAATATTGAGTTGGGCTACCTGATCCACCCTAAGACTCCTAATTTCATTTTGGGTGATGTCACCCGTCTCCGTCAGATTCTAGTTAACTTGCTCAACAATGCGATTAAGTTTACTGAAACTGGGGAAGTTACCATTTCCGTGGAAGCCTCTCTAGTGGATTCTGACAAAACAATTTCTGAGCCAGGGAACTTGTCAGAAAGCTTGTATGAAATCCAGTTTGCCATTCAAGACACAGGCATTGGTATTCCAGCCAACCGGCTCGATCGACTGTTTAAGTCTTTTAGTCAAGTAGATGCTTCGACGACTCGGCAGTATGGAGGGACAGGTTTAGGTCTGGCGATTAGTAAGCGACTTAGTGAAATGATGAACGGCATGATGTGGGTTGAGACCAGAGGTCACGTCGGAGGAACCCCTTCACCCAAATGGCTAGCCACTAATTCTCATCGAGTCACAATGGGTTCTACCTTCTACTTCACAATTGTGGCTTCCTCTGTGGCTACTGAGTTAGCGGAACCGATGGAAATGATACCAGAACTATCTGGCAAGCGTTTATTAATCGTGGATGACCAGCCCACTAACCGACAAATTCTGACATTGCAAGCCGAGACTTGGGGGATGCAGAGTCGGGCTGCCCAATCGGCTGTGGAAGCGCTCAATTGGCTTGAGACTGGAGAAACCTTTGATGTGGCTATTTTAGATATGCAAATGCCACAAATGGACGGCCTCACACTCGCCTCAGCCATCCACCAGCATCCTAAGTGCCACCGTTTACCCCTAGTATTGCTGACTTCAATGGGCTACCCAGAAGCGAGTTCTTCAGCCCTCTCCACCCACTTTGCGGCTTGTTTAAGCAAACCCATCAAACAATCCCAGCTCTATCAAATACTGATCCATGTGCTACAAGGTCAACCGAAAAAATTTCAACAACAGCTTCCTAGATCTGTCCAGGATGATATGAAACTGGCCCAGACACTCCCACTGCGAATTCTTTTAGCAGAAGATCATCTGGTGAATCAGAAGGTGGCACTGCTGCTGTTAGAGCGTTTGGGATACCGTGCCGATGTTGCTGCCAATGGATTAGAAGTCTTGGAAGCCCTGAATCGCCAGCCTTATGATGTGGTGTTGATGGATGTACAAATGCCAGAGATGGATGGACTAGAAGCCAGCCGTCGTATTTGCCAGGAGTGGCCCGCTCATGCTCGTCCCAGAATTATTGCCATGACGGCGAATGCCATGCAGGGCGATCGCCAGGTTTGTCTTGATGCTGGCATGAATGACTATATCAGTAAACCGATTCGAGTAGAGGCTCTCACGCAAGCGCTGAGTCAGTGTCCACCCAACCCGGAACCGCAGCAGGCCCACAAGGAGGAATCAGATAGCAACAAGCCAGAAATTGATAAGCCAGCGGTTAACCTCACAGAACTGCAAGCCTTCTGTAGCAGCATCGATCAAGATTCAACCCAGATTTTGAGCTTGCTGGCGAACTGCTACTTTGAGGAATCTCTAAAGTTGCTACAAGCTATGAAATTAGCGATCGCCCAAGCGGATACTCAAACCCTAAAGCGAGTGGCTCATACCCTCAAAGGCAGTAGTGCGAATCTAAGCGCGGCTCCTCTCGCCCAGCTTTGTAGCAGGTTAGAAGTCATCAGTACCTCTGGTGAACTAGATCAAGCCTCAACCCTATTGGCTCAAATCGAGGGTGAGTACGATCGTGTCAAAAATACTCTCCAACAAGAACTACAAGCATAGCGAAACTAATCTATGAAACTCAATTAAATAGGCATCTTTTTGCATCAGGACTTAGGCAACTGTCACCCGCGATGCCGCAAGGTGGCTATGCGATCGCATACGCATGAGCAAGCCTGATTTCAAATCTGTTAGAATCGGAATTATTATTCATATATCTCTTCTCTGCATCTGCGTGAATCTGCATTTATCCCTTGTCATCTGCGGTTCATAAATTCTCTTTTTTTTACCGCAGAGGAGGGCAGATTAACACAGATTAACGCAGATTAATTATATCCATTATGATTGCTATGTCCCTGATTGTTGAGTGTTGAGTGTTGGCGGGATTTTACAATCTCTAATGAGTAATGACTGCTGGCTGCTGTCGAAGCGGAATCTCGATCACAAACTCAGTACCCTTCCCTAATTCTGAATTGCATTTTAAAATGCCACCGTGTTTTTCTACTACAATTTGGTAACTAATTGACAGTCCCAATCCAGTACCTTTTCCCACTGCTTTAGTCGTGAAAAAAGGGTCAAATATGCGTTTTCTCATAGATTCCGAAATTCCCGTACCGTTATCAGAAATCCGAATCAGCGCGCTAGGAATAGTACCATTAAGTTGACCGACAGCAGTAGAGATTTTAATTTGAGGAACTACAGATTTACCAGCGAGCAACTTGTGCGATTCCAAAGCATCGATCGCATTTCCAATTACATTCATAAATACCTGATTCAACTGTCCCGCATAACACTCAACTCGATGCAAAATGCCGTATTCTTTCACTAGCACAATGTTGGCACTGTCCGCATTAGATTTCAGCCTGTGCTGTAAAATTAACAGCGTGCTGTCAATGCCCTCGTGAATATCAACCGCCTTCATTTGACTTTCGTCAAGACGGGAGAAATTCCTTAAAGACAAAACTATTTGACGGATGCGATCGGCTCCCACCTTCATTGAAGATAGCAATTTGGGCAAATCTTCTAGCAGAAATTCCAAGTCAATATCTTCACTCAATTTGTCTATTTCAGGACTATAAGCGGGATATTGCTGCTGGTAAAGTTCCAGCAAACTTAGTAAGCTAGCAGTATATTCACTAGCGTGATTGAGATTGCCGTAAATAAAATTAACCGGATTGTTAATCTCGTGAGCAATCCCGGCTACCAGTTGCCCCAAACCAGACATTTTTTCAGTTTGAATCAATTGAGCTTGAGTGTGCTGCAAATCCTTTAAACTTTGAGCGATTTGTTCTGCTTGGCGTCTGGTTTGAGCCAGCAAATCGGCTTGTTGGATAGCTACGCCTAATTGATTAGCAATCTGAGCTAAAAAGTTAACTTCTGAACTTTCCCAACAGCGGGGCGCAGAATGTTGATACGCTGTCAGCAAACCCCAAAGTTTTTGTCCTACAAAAATCGGCGCTATCGCATAAGCCTTCACCTGAAATTGCTCTAAAATACCGACCACACACTCCGAGTGGCAAACTTGATAGATATCGTCAATGGCTAGAGTTTCATTATTGGCATATCTGCCGCCTCGATTTTCCTGCAAATAAGTATCTTGCCAAACTGTACTGATACCTTCCCCTACCAATTTTATCCAGCCATCTTTCACACACTCGGCTACATAATAGCCACTCCAATCAGGATTAAATTGATAAACAGCTATTCTATCAACTTGCATAAACTGACAAACTTCTTGAGTAGCCGTCTTAAAAATTGCGTCGATATCGAGAGACTCCCGAATCTTGGCTACCACTTCAAACAGTATCCGCTGTTGCTCGGCTACCCACTGTAAATAAACTGACTGCTGCCGCGTTTTAGCCAACAAATCTGCTTGTTCTAATCCTACACTCAACTGAATTCCCACTTGCCTAGCAAACTGAATTTCCGAAGTGTTCCAATGGCGCAAACCGCTGCACTGGTGCACGCACAGCAAACCCCAAAGTTCGCTGCCATTCATCAGCGGCATAATCACCTGAGCTCTAATTTGAAATTGAGCTAAAAGAGCAGCATGGCACTCGGAAAGTCCAGCATTCTCGACATCTGGTAGCACTTGAATCTGTCCCTGACTGTATTTTTTCGCATAGTTTTCGCTAAAGAAATGATCGCGAACTTTTACATCCATTGCCGAAGAAAAACCAGGCAAAACATCTTCGGTAATAAATTCGCCTTCATTAAAGTTTAAACTAGGATCGAAGCGATAAATACCAACTCTATCGGCTTTTAATATCCGCCGCAATTCTGTAGTTGTAGTCCGAAAAATTGTATCTAAATCGAGAGATTGTCTAATCTTAGCAACTACCTCAAACAGTATTCGCTCCTGCTCTGCTGCCCGCTGCAAATCAACTGCTTGCTGCTGAGTTTGAGCGAGCAAATCTGCTTGTTCTAGGGCGATACTGAGCTGAGCGGAAATTTGGGTAGCAAACTTAATTTCGGAAGATTCCCAGTTGCGGGGAGCCGAACATTGGTGTACGCACAGCAACCCCCAAAGGTCGTTGCCTTTCATAATCGGTGCAACTAAAGTAGCTTTGACTTGAAATTGCTCCAATAGTTGCTCATAGCAATCTTGCAGTCCGGCCTGTCTGATGTCGGACATGGCGTGAACTCGCCCCTGAGAGTAAAGATTGGCGTAATTTTCTCCAAAGCAGCGATCGTGCACTTTGACTGCCATTGCTGACACAAAATCTGGCAAAACATCTTCGGCAACGAATTTGCCGTCGTTAAATTCCGACGCGGGTTCGAAGCAGTAAACCGCAACTCGATCGGCATTTAAAGCCCGTCGCACTTCCTCAGACATCGTGCTAAAAATCTTGTTCAAGTCGAGGGATTTCCGCATTTTTGCCACCACTTCAAACAGCACTCGCTGCTGTTGGGTCAACTGCTGTAGTTGAGCGGTGCGCTTTTGAACTTGATTTTCTAAATTTGTGTTAAGTTCCTCTATTTGTTGATCGAGTTGGTAGTGGTTAATAGCATTAGAAAAGTGGGTGCCAAAAATTTGCATCAATTCAATTTCTTCAGCCTTCCAGTCGCGAATTTGGGCAGTTTTTGACTCTTTCCACGCTTCAAAAGATATCCGAGATTGGGCAAGCCGCCCGTCGCTATCAAACTGTCTAGCCCAGAGAGTTTCGGTGTCAAATTCTTCTCGAAAAATGGTCAAGTAACCGAATATGTGCTGGCGGGTTCTGAGTGGTACGATTAAAATGCTGCGAATTTTGGTCGATCGAAATGCAGGTTGTAGGCTTCTCAAACTGCTAATTTGGTACAAGTCGGGAATTGCCCAAACCTGTTGCTCGCCGGATTTAAAATATTCGTGCCAGACGCTGTATTGCTCAACCTGCGGGTATTTTGCGGAAATTCCCATCTTCGGCCCTAAGCCGCAAGTGTAGACTGTGAGTTCGCCAGTGGAGTTATCCGAATAGGGAACTCGATTCGTAACCTTGCTGCTGTCGGAAATGAATGGCGTGGCGAAAATGCACAGCCTGCCGCCCGCGGCGTCTAATGCTGCTACCGATTCTACCAAAGCCGTTTGGAGTTCAATCGTCGGCTGGGAGTTAAGGGCAGCAGCCACGCGGTTGACGGCAGCTTCCCGTTGAGCTTTCGCCCTCGCTTGGGCGAGGAGGGTTGATTGGGCTATGGCGACGCCGAGCTGATCTGCCACCATCTGAACGCCTTCGAGTTCGTTTTCGGCCACACTCCGGGACTCGGAGTGGTGAGATACCAACAACCCCCACAATTCTTCGCCGTGAAAAATTGGTACTACTAAGCAAGCCTTGACGCCCAGTGCAGTCAAGTATTCAGCGTGGCAGGGGTCAACCGCACGAAAGCGCATTTGGTCGTCGGGCAGCCGTTGGCCGGAAACCGCCTCGCGGCGCGGACTTTGGCCTAGCTGACCGGAATCTATATCGACGATCGATCGCACCTGTAGTTGCGCGAACAGTTCGCGGGCGTGAGGGGGAATATCGTCTGCGGGAAAATGCAGACCCAATAGGGAGGGCAAGCGGTTGCCGTTAATTGATTCGGCAATCACTTCACCGCTACCGTCGCTATGAAATTTGTAGATTTTTACTCTGTCTGTTCCCAAGAAGGATTGAACTTCCGCTGCTGTTGCGTTCAGAATTTCGGGTAGTTCTAGAGAGCGGCGAATGCGGTTGGCGATGCGTTCGAGCAAATTTGCTCGATCGAACCTCACCTTGACATTTTCTATCTTTAATGAGTCCATTATTAATCTTTTGCTTTCTTAGCAATAACAGTAAGCGGCCCACAAGTTTTGTGCCTGTTAAAAAATTCGGCAAGCACAGCCATTTAATAAAATATAAATATCCTGATGGCGATCGTCGATTAGTTTTGCACCTGTAGCAATCTGCCTTAAAATTGAAAGTTTTCAGTGCAACTTTCAATTGTGTGGGATTAAAAGTTTTGTACTTTAAATATAAACTTTGTAGAGCCTGCCTTGCAAGCTCTTTACCCCAACGGATTAAAATTGTCAAGTTTCAAGACTTGCAGAGTCATTCACCGCAACCGATGGTCGCACTGAAATATCTCAGTCCTGGATGCAAAAGCTCGCTGAGGAAGGAGCTGACGGAAAGAAACAGCATAATTCAACAGGTTAACTCAGAAACCGGGTTTCTACCTCTAGGATTGTATCTGCTGCTAGGGGATCGGAGAACAGTCGATCGACAATCCGCAGCTTGTTCAGATATTATTAGATCAAAAAAAAGCTCCTGCCGTTAAGCAGGAGCCTTTTTCAACTAGACAATCCAATCAGAAATAAATTCGATCGATTAGTCTAAGTCTGGCATAGAAAGTACCGCTTCATTTTCGCGATCGATACCCTTCTCAAAGCCAGCGACAGCCGCGCGAGCGCGACCAGCGTGCCACAAGTGGCCGACCAAGAAGAAGAAACCCATCACAAAGTGGAAACAGGACAGCCAAGAACGAGGAGAAGTGAAGTTAAACGAGTTAACTTCAGTCGCCACACCGCCCACAGAGTTCAAAGAACCCAAAGGAGCGTGAGTCATGTACTCAGCCGCCCGGCGAGCTTGCCAAGGCTGAATGTCATTCTTGATTTTGTTCAAGTCCAAACCATTAGTACCGCGCAAGGGTTCCAACCAAGGGCCTTGGAAATCCCAGAAACGCATCGTTTCACCGCCGAAAATGATTTCGCCAGTAGGAGAGCGCATCAGGTATTTACCCAGACCGGTGGGGCCTTGTGCAGAACCGACGTTAGCACCCAAGCGTTGGTCGCGGATCAGGAAGGTCAAAGCTTGCGCTTGAGAAGCTTCCGGGCCCGTCGGGCCGTAGAATTCGCTGGGGTAAGCAGTGTTGTTGAACCAGACAAAGCAGCAAGCGATGAAGCCCATCAGGGACAAAGCACCCAAGCTGTAAGACAGGTAAGCTTCGCCAGACCAGATTAAGGCGCGGCGAGCCCAGCCGAAAGGCTTGGTCAAAATGTGCCAAACACCGCCAGCGATACAAATCAGGCCCAGCCAGATGTGACCGCCGATGATGTCTTCCATGTTGTTGACGCTGACAATCCAGCCTTCGCCACCAAAAGGAGAGCGAACCAAGTAGCCAAAAATCACAGCCGGGTTCAGAGTGGGGTTCGTGATAATACGCACGTCGCCGCCGCCCGGAGCCCAAGTGTCATAGACACCGCCGAAGAACATGGCCTTAGCTACTAGCAGCAGAGCGCCGCATCCCAACAGAATCAGGTGGTAGCCGATGATATTGGTCATCTGGTTCTTATCTTTCCAGTCGTAGCCGAAGAAAGAAGAGTATTCTTCGAGAACTTCCGGGCCGCGAACGGCGTGATAAATGCCGCCCAAACCGAGAACAGCAGATGAAATCAAGTGAAGAACGCCGACTACGAAGAACGGGAAGATATCCGTAACTTCACCGCCGGGGCCGACGCCCCAACCCAAAGTAGCGATGTGGGGCATCAAGATTAAGCCCTGTTCGTACATGGGCTTTTCTGGGATAAAGTGAGCGACTTCAAACAAAGTCATTGCACCGGCCCAGAACACGATCAAACCAGAGTGAGCGACGTGTGCGCCCAGCAGTTTGCCGGAGAGATTGATTAAACGAGCGTTGCCAGACCACCAAGCGAACCCGGAGGATTCTTGGTCGCGACCGCTTGCGTAGGAATTAGAGAGCGTTACCACCCGGTAGAACCTCCAACGATTTTAGATTTTGGATTTTGGGTTTTTTTGTTCCCTAGTAGGGCACGGGAGTACCGCGCCTGCGCCGGGGAATAAGGATTTGGATTTCCGATTAAGTTAAAAAAACTAAATTAATCTGAAATCCAAATCCTGATTTTTTTAAAGTGCGTTACCGCGAGGCAGAACTTCTTCAGGGAAGATGAAGTTTTCGTGGGGTTGGTCAGTAGGAGCCATCCAAGCACGAATGCCTTCGTTAAGCAGAATGTTCTTAGTGTAGAACGTTTCAAACTCAGGATCTTCAGCAGCGCGCAATTCTTGGGATACGAAGTCATAGGCGCGCAGGTTTAATGCTAAACCGACAATGCCAATGGAGCTCATCCACAAGCCTGTGACAGGTACGAACAGCATGAAGAAGTGCAACCAGCGCTTGTTGGAGAAGGCAATTCCGAAGATTTGCGACCAAAAGCGGTTAGCTGTCACCATCGAGTAGGTTTCTTCTGACTGAGTTGGGTTGAAGGCGCGGAAGGTGTTTGAGCCTTCGCCGTCTTCAAACAAGGTGTTTTCTACGGTTGCACCGTGGATAGCGCACAACAGCGCGCCGCCCAAGATGCCTGCAACGCCCATCATGTGGAAGGGGTTGAGCGTCCAGTTGTGGAAGCCTTGCAGGAATAGCAAAAAGCGGAAAATTGCTGCGACGCCGAAACTGGGGGCGAAGAACCAGCCTGATTGACCCAAGGGGTAAAGCAGGAACACCGAAACAAACACGGCGATGGGGCCGGTGAATGCTAGGGCGTTGTAGGGACGGATGCCGACTAAACGGGCGATTTCAATCTGACGCAGGCAAAAGCCGATCAGTGCGAAGGCGCCGTGGAGGGCGACAAATGTCCACAAACCGCCGAGTTGGAACCAGCGGGTGAAGTCCCACTGTGCTTCGGGGCCCCACAGGAACAGCAGGGAGTGTCCGAGGCTGTTGGCTGGGGTGGAGACTGCTACGGTGAGGAAGTTGGCTCCTTCGAGGTAGGAGCTTGCCAAACCGTGGGTGTACCAGGATGTGACGAAGGTGGTGCCTGTTAACCAGCCACCGATGGCTAGGTAGGCGCAGGGGAATAGCAGGATGCCAGACCAGCCTACGAAGACGAAGCGATCGCGTTTAAGCCAGTCGTCGAGGACATCAAATATGCCTCTTTCGGTCTGGGCGCGTCCGACTGCGATTGTCATTGGGGTAAAATCCTTTTGCTTGTTAAAAGACCAAGGTTTCTAATTAAAGTTAACATAACTATATATTAGAAGTTCATAATTTTTCAACATAATTAGCAGGAGTTGATACACAATGCCGATCGGTCGATCGCGATCTCGTCAGCGAAGCGTGACGCTCGGTGGGCTAATTGAATTAAGATTTGGCTTTAAGGCTGTTTAATTTTATGACTGCAAAAACAATGACCTCGATCGATCCTGTCCTGCGCTACCCGGTTTTGGGCTCCCGCCGCTTCAGCAATTACTGGTGGGCAACGGTGGTCAGCATTGGAGGGACTGGTTTCCTGCTGTCGGGCATTTCCAGCTACTTGCACGTTAACCTACTGCCTTTTGCTGACCCGACTCAGCTCATTTTCATCCCCCAAGGCATTGCGATGGGTTTCTACGGTGTCTGTGGCGTGCTTTTGGCGCTCTACTTGTGGCTGACTATTCTCTGGGATGTCGGTGGCGGTTACAACGAGTTCGATCGACAAACTGGTAACATTCGGATCTTTCGCTGGGGTTTTCCCGGCAAAAACCGCAAAGTTGATTTTAATTGCAAGACATCGGAGGTGCAATCTGTGCGGGTGGACATTAAAGAAGGTCTCAATCCCCGCCGCAGTATTTATCTTAAGCTCAAAGACCGCCGTCAGTTTCCCCTGACTAGAGTCGGACAGCCGATTGCTTTGTCGGAAGTGGAAAATCAAGCGGCCGAATTGGCTCGATTTTTGCAAGTTCCCCTAGAAGGACTTTAGGGATTTTCGATTTGCGGTTTTAGATTTTAGATTGGTAATGTCTCGTAGGGTGCGCCGAAGCGCACCTTACCTACCTGGTAAGTGAAAAAGATCGATCTGCGAGTAAGCCTGTTACCAATTTTTGAATCTATCAATTCACAATACTTCGGATAGTTTTTGATTGCCAACTGTAGAATAAGGGTTTCAAGGCGATTAGGCAAGTTCGCTATCCAAGGAAAATCGCGGGTTTCAGACTGCGAACTAAAAACACTCCGGACTATTGAATTAAAATCTTTAGTTGCAAAGTCCGTAATTGACTCAAAGTGAAATACAAATGCAAATGCAAATCAAAATTCAGCGGTGGTTATTCTCACTTTTAATAATTGGCGCGTTGTTTGTCGGAGGATGCGGTAGTTCCCCTGTGGCAAACTCGACTCCGACACCAAATCCGGCGTCGGGTGAAAATATTTCTTTGTCTCCGTCTCCGTCTCCTGCTGCTGTAGTGGCGAGTTCGCAATTTAGCAATTTGCCACGATTGGAAGGAAAAGCAACGGTGGTGATGACGGTTAAAGGTGCTCCAATTACGATCGAACTCGACGGCACAAATGCGCCAATTACTGCGGGCAATTTTGTCGATTTGGTTCAGAAAGGAGTCTACGACGGGCTGGTATTTCACCGAGTCGTGCGGGAACCTCAGCCTTTTGTAGTTCAGGGCGGCGACCCCCAGGGTAAAGACCCTAAATTCCCTACAGCGCGACTGGGAACTGGGGGTTTTATTGACCCAAAAACTTCTACCGAACGCAGGATTCCTCTGGAAATTAAAGTAAAAGGTGCTGCCAATCCGACTTACAGCCAAACGCTAGAAGAAGCTGGGGTTAAGGAGAAACCCGTGTTGATGCACACTCGCGGGGCTGTTGCTATGGCTCGATCGCAGAGTCCTGATTCGGCTTCTTCTCAGTTTTACTTTACTTTGACGGATGTACCGTTTTTGGACGGTAGCTATGCAGTTTTTGGGTACGTAAAGCAAGGCATGGATGTGATTGATAAGATTGAAGCGGGCGATCGCATTGATAAGGCTACCGTTACTCAGGGTTTGGAAAATTTTAAGGCTGTTAATTAGTAGTCAGTTGGCAGTTGGCAGTTGGCAGTTGGCAGTTGGCAGTTGGCAGTTGGCAGTTGGCAGTAGTCATTTGAGAAACAACTGCCTTCTACTTTCTACTTTGTGCCAAAAGCAAGCCTTTTACTTATGGATGTTGTTGTTACCGGAATTGGTCTTGTTTCGGCTTTAGGTACTCTGGATGATGGCTGGAAAAGATTGTTGTCCGGGAAGTCGGGAATTCGACACCATCAACCTTTTTTAGAAATAGAACCGCTACCTTTGGCTTTGGTTGGCACAAAACCTGCTGATTTAATAACTTTAATTCGGCAGGTTTTAGCAGATGCTTTGCAAGATGCTAATTTGACTTTGCCTTTGCCCGATTGCGGAATTGTGATCGGTTCTAGCCGCGGCTTCCAGGCAAATTTGGAACTGTTGGCAAGCGAAGGAAGTTCGGCAACGGATTGTGTAACGGATGTAACGGATGGAAGAAAGACGGAAGTTGAAAGAAGTCTGAGGGAATTCGGAAGAGGGAAGTCGCAAGAAGGAAGGGAATTCCCAATTACCGATTCCGACTTCCCAATCCCCAATTCCCAATTACCGATTACTAATTGTCAATTTGTGAATTTTTTGCCTCACATGGGGGCGATCGCAGCGGCGAGGGCAATTGGCTCAACGGGGCCGGTATTGGCGCCGATGGCGGCTTGTGCCACGGGTATTTGGTCGATCGCCCGTGCTGTTGATTTAATCCGCACTGGTGAGTGTCAGCGGGCGATCGCAGGTGCTGTGGAAGCGCCTATCACACCGCTGACTCTGGCTGGATTTAGCCGGATGGGTGCTTTGGCAAACACTGGGTGCTATCCCTTTGATGAAAATCGGGAAGGCTTTGTGCTCGGTGAAGGCGGGGCTTTATTTGTATTAGAATCGGCCGAGTTGGCAAGGCGTCGGGGTGCTAAAATTTACGGTCGAGTTTCCGGTTTTGGCTTGACAAATGATGCTTGTCATGCTAATGCGCCGGAGCTGGGGGGGGAAAGTGCGATCGCGGCGGTAAATCAATGTTTGAAACGCAGTAATTTAGCGGCGATTGATATAGATTTTATTCATGCTCACGGTACTGCAACTGAGTTAAATGACCGACACGAAGCACTGTTAATTGAGAAGTTATTTCACCCAGGAGTTGCTGTTAGTTCGACTAAGGGGGCGACGGGGCATACTTTGGGAGCTTCGGGAGCTTTAGGCGCTGCTTTTTGTTTGATGAGTATTAAATATCAGATGTTGCCGCCTTGCGTGGGAATGAAAAAACCGGGGTTTGAATTAGATTTTGTTCGCTGTGCGCGATGGGCGATTGTCAGAAATGCGGTTTGTTTAAGTTTTGGCTTTGGCGGGCAGAATGCTGCGATCGTTTTATCGGGCGATCGTTAATTTTTGTAAACTCGGTCGATCGGCGTTTAATTTACACGATCTCTCTACAGTTAAAATCTTCTGAGGTGGTCGGAGAACTCTCCCACTTCCAATTTAAATCTCAAAAATAGTACAATATTTATGTATTTTAGCTAATTAACTGAGAATTTTGGTGAGATTGCTGCTGCTGCTATGCTAGTCTGGCTCTGCATCCCGACGCTGATCCTTGCGTCAAAGCCGAGGAGACTAGAAAAGAGAGGCAGATTAAAGCAGTATTGTATTTTATTAACGCACCGATGGCGATCGGTGAAAATAGAAGAAAGAAACTGTTTAAATTAAGTCTCAGGTATTTTCACATGGATCTGGCATCTCATCGATTTATGTCTTATTTTGAACCAGAGCAAGCTGCTCACCTTTGCCAAATAGCTGTTTTGGAGAGTTTTGCTGAGGAAACGCTGGTTTTTGAAGAAGGAGAAATAGCCGATTTTTTCTATCTAGTTTTAGAAGGTAAAGTCGAGTTTAGCAAGCGGATTGAAAATCATAAATATCAAACGGTTGCTGTCGCTAAGCCAGACGATTATTTTGGCGAACTCGGAGTTTTAGACGGAGAGCCTCGCAGTGCTAGAGCTGTGGCAGTTGCAGGCTCGACTTTGGCGAAAATAGGCCGTGAAGAACTAATCACAACTCTCCAGTTTGCTAAAGGCAGTTCGGTACTGCAAATGTTTAGTTTCATTACTAAAAATTTACGGGAGACCACGGATCAATATGTGAGCCAGTTGGTACACAAACAAAAAATGGTATTGGTAGGAGAAATGGTGAGTACAATTATTCACGATTTCAAAAGTCCTTTTACCGGAATTAAACTCTCCAGTGAAATGCTCAAAGAAATGCACTCAGATGAGGAAACTCAGGAGTGGTGTGAACTTATTCAATTGCAGGTTCATCGAATGTTGGGGATGGCTGAAGAAGTATTAGAATTTTCGCGAGGCAATTCTGTATTCAATAAAAAACCAGTTAATTTAATTCAGACGTTGCAGCAGTTTGAAAAGTTGAACAGAGTTTATTGTGAAGCAGCAAAAGTAGATTTAGCAGTACGGGTGACAGAAGTAATAGTGGAAGCGGATGAAAATAAGATTTTGCGCGTTTTACAAAATTTAGTTGGGAATGCTGTTGAGGCTTTTGGCGGCAGAGGGGGTCGGGTGGAGATTGCGGTGACACAAAGTGAGGAGTGGGCAGAAATTAGCATTTACGATAACGGCCCAGGCATTCCGCCGACAATTAAGGAAAAGTTATTTGAACCGTTTGTGACTTATGGAAAGCGGACTGGTACTGGGTTGGGAACGGCGATTGTTAAGTCGATTGTTGAGGCTCACAAAGGGAAAATTACTTATGAGTCAGAGGACGGAAAAGGCACAACTTTTTACATCCGCTTGCCGAAAATCATGGCTTTAGGAGAGCAACATTAAGTAGGTTGGAAGATATATACTTAGGACTTTTTCACTAAGTGTCAGAGACTTAGTTGATGAGTAAATATCTTGTTGTAAAACAATATTTTCCTAATAAACCGGGTTTAAGAGCGTAAGTCCTAATACTGTGTAGCGACTGAGAGAATCAAGTATAATTGAATTAACAAACTGCTAAAAATTTGATGCCAGTTAATATTCAAACCTTACCCACAGAAGTTATCAACTTAATTGCCGCCGGCGAAGTGATTGACTCGATCGCCGCTGCGGTACGAGAATTAGTTGAAAATTCTCTGGATGCTGGCGCAACTCGCATCGTTGTTTCTGTCTGGCCCGAACAGTGGCGGCTGCAAGTTGCAGATAATGGTACGGGAATGGATCTGGAAAATTTGCGGCAGGCGGCTTCGCCTCACAGTACAAGCAAAATTACCACTGAAGCTGACCTTTACAAAATTGATACTTTGGGATTTCGTGGGGAAGCTTTGCACAGTTTAGCTCAGTTGGGCTGTTTGCAGGTTTTGAGCCGATCGAATGATTTGGGATTGGGGGATTTTTCGGAAAATCGAGATTCAGCGCAAACCCCCGCCAAATCTTCCTTTAACAAGGAGGGAGTTGAAAATGCTCGATCGGGCTGGCGGGTGGTTTACAATAACGCGGGCGTTGCTGTGGAGGTGGAAACAGCCGCGATCGCTCCTGGTACGGTGGTGACTGTTGATAATTTGTTTGGCAATTGGCCTGTGCGCCGCAGTTTTTTGTCGCCGGCACAGCAAATGCGATCGATCCAATTAACGCTTCAGCAAATTGCTATTTGTCACCCGCACGTTAATTGGCAGTTGCGTCAAGGAAATACGCCTTGTTTGCACGTAACTCCTGGTAGCACAGCGGAACAACTTTTACCTCAATTTGTGCGCGGTTTGCGATCGAGCGATTTGCAGTATTTAAAGTTAGATTTGTCGGCGAGTCCTCAAAATCAGAAAGCTGCAAATTTATTGCTAGAAACTCAACTTGTTGGCGCTACAGTGAAGCCTAATTACCAATTACCAGTTGCTACTTCCCAATTCCCAATTCCCAATTCCCAGTTTTTAGAATTAGTAATTGGTTTGCCCGATCGCTGTCACCGCAGGCGGCCGGATTGGGTGAAAGTTGGGGTAAATCGGCGAGTTGTGCGATCGCCCGAATTAGAGCAAACTATTCTCAGCGCCTTTGCCCGCACTTGTCCGCGAGATCGCTATCCCGTGTGTTTTGTCCACCTGCAAATCTCCCCTTCGGAAATCGACTGGAACCGCCACCCCGCTAAGGTTGAAATTTATCTGCATGATCCGAGTTTTTGGCAAGCACAAGTTAGCGCGGCAATTGCTCGTGCTTTGCATTTGAACGATGAAGTTTTGCCGCCTGCCCCAATTCCCGATCGAGTGGGAAAATTGCTGAAGGCATCGGAACAAAAAAGTGCTTACAGTGTCGGGATTTCGGCTAGGCAGAATGATGGCGGCGGTGAAGAGGAAAAAGCTAATAAAATAGGATTGATGGAATTGAGGGCGATCGCTCAAGTTCACAATACTTACATTGTTGCCGAACATTCCAGCGGAATGTGGTTAGTGGAACAACACATCGCTCACGAGCGCGTTTTATACGAGCAATTGTGCGCTGCTTGGCAGCTAAAAAATCTAGAAAAACCAGTAATTCTCAGTCAATTATCTGCACTGCAAATTGAGAATTTATCCCGCTTGGGTTTGGAAGTAGAAAGTTTTGGGGAACAGCTATGGGCCGCCCGCGAAGTTCCTGAATTGTTAGCCGATCGAGATGACCGTGCGGAGGCGCTTTTTGAACTCAGTAAAGTCGCCGATTTGCAAGCTGCTCAAGTTGCGACTGCTTGCCGTAGCGCTATGCGGAATGGTACTCCTTTGAGTCTTTCCCAAATGCAAAATTTGTTGGATGAATGGCAGCAAACTCGTAATCCGCGCACTTGTCCTCACGGCCGCCCTATCTATTTTGCTTTGGAAGAATCAACTCTGGCTCGGATTTTTCGCCGCAGTTGGGTGATTGGTAAAAGTCACGGGATTTGAAAGTTGATTTGACATCCGAGGGCGTTCACCTCAATCTGGCTCGATTTAAAAAAAATCGTGAAGCTTTATTAAAAATAGGGGCTGATTTAGATGAAAAAACTTAGAATATATTAAAATTTATATAATGCAGTGTTTTTAATATTTTTTGGGCAACAGGCAAGATGCCTGTTCCACAAGAAAAAATGCCTTTTTTACCATAAGCAAGGTTAATTATATTACAAAAAGCTGCAACAGACAAGATGCCTGTTCCACAAGAAAAATTACCTGTTTTACCATAAAAAAGGTTAATTATACTACCAAAAAATGCCGATTCACCCGAATAATCTTTGTTGTGGAACAGGCATCTTGCCTGTTCATGATATGGGTACAGAATGTAAATAAAAAATAAATCAATAATAAATATGGATTTTCCGATCGCCCGACAACTATTTTATCGAGAAATAAATCAGCCAGATGGCTCGATAGACCTGGCGAAAGCTGCCCTTTATATGGCTTTGGAAGAATACCCAAATTTAGAGCCAGAGGAGTATCTAAATGCTCTCGACTCGATCGCAGATGAAGTGCGCTCACGCCTGCCGACACAGAATTATCCGCTGCGGATTATTCAAACTATTAACGCCTATTTATACGGGGAGTTGCAGTTTGCGGGCAATGATGTTGATTATTACGACCCCCGCAATAGCTTTTTGAATGAAGTGATCGATCGGCGTACTGGTATTCCGATCTCTTTATCTTTGGTTTATTTGGAGGTTGCTAAGCGCATTGATTTTCCGATGGTGGGAATTGGGATGCCAGGACATTTTTTAATTAGACCGGATTTTGAAGATGCTGGCATTTTTGTTGATGCGTTTAACGGCGGCGAAATCTTGTTTCCTGAAGATTGTCAAGCCAGACTTTCTCAAATTTATGGTCAACCTATGGAGTTGCAGCCCACTTTTCTCGCCCCGGTAAGTCGCCGACATTTGTTGGGGCGAATGCTGGGAAATCTGAAGGCGATTTACTTGCAACAGCAAGATGCTGTGAGGGTACTCTTGGCGATCGAACGGATTTTGCTGCTGTTTCCCGATGCGCTGGGGGAACGGCGAGATCGCGGAATTCTCTATTATCAACTGGGACGCTTGGTGGAAGCGCGCCACGATTTGGAACTATACCTGAGAAATGCTCCGAATGCTCCTGATGCTGCTAGAATTCGCCAATTGGTCGATCGGCTCGATCGGGATTTTTGAACTTAAATTCCCTATATGTCGCACAGTACACTATAAGACATAAAAGTCGCACTCAATAAACTGCTGCCTGACGACCAAATTTCGCTTTTATAATTTTTGCCAATGTCTCTAAAATTGTCAAACGGCTAATCATAACATATTAATGGTCAATTAATACCTATCTTTTGATAGGTTAAATTTGCTTGACATGACTGTAAAATCATAGGTCATTTACCGAACTTCCGGGTCCACTTTCCCGGCTGATACCCGCACTGATACCCGCACTGATACCCGCACAGACGAGCGATCTAAAAAGTATTTTGACCTAAAGAGGCACAAACTCATGAACTTTCAGTTTCAACAACGGTATCTCCACGCAATGCAACCCCTGTCAGCCCATTTAACCAAAAGAATGTCAAAGTCTTTATCCTTAGGTTTGGCGTTTTTGCTGGGAACAAGTGCAGTATTCCTAAGCAGCGGCAAAGCCTTTGCATTAGATAATGTTACCGTAAAATACGGTGCTGTTGACGTAACATTACCGATGAGCGACTTGCAAAGCTTTGCACAAACAGGCCAAGCATCATCTCAACTGCAAAGCGTTCTGAGTCTTGCGAAACAAACTCCTGAGTCGATGCGCGAAATATTAACGCGAGAAGTGCCTTTAGATTCCCAATTAGTAGCGCGGCTAGCAAGCACTTATTTTGGGGAAATTGTTTTCAAACAATTGGGGGAGGTTGCTTATGCGCCGGCAACTCGGCTGCAAAGTGCGCCCGCACTGCGCGATGCTTTAGTCGCAGCTTCCAAAGATGGCAAAATATCGCTGATAGAAGTGATGCAAAATTACAGCCCTGCTGCTTTAGAAGTTGACGGCAATCAAGCGATGGTTATTTATGAACGAGTGATTAAAGATGTGCAAGATTTGCAAGCTTTGTATCAGAATTCCCCGGCTTTGCAAAATACGGCTAACCAAGCCGTGAATTCGGCGAGAGAAATGATTTGTCAGCCCAATCCCTCGGGAAGTGCGAAATAAATAACTGAAGTTGGAGGGAAGGGGGAATTGGGAATTGGGAATTGGGAATTGGTGCTTTTTTCCTATTAGCTCTAGCTTTCAGCTATTAGGAATTACTTATGACCGATTACCAATTATTCGGCTACGCGAGGGTAAAAGTTCCCAATTACCCATTATCCATTACCCCTTACTCATTCTTTGAGATAGTTGCTCTGCTACCCGCTTGAGTCTGCGGAGTTGGTCTTTCATATCTTTTTCTGTCCAAGGGGCTGCAAAGCGATTGAAACCAAATCTAATTAAACGATTGGGAATTTGAAATTCAAAGCGGTTAATCAAGAGAGTTCCTTGGATTTGCGGCTGGCATTCCCAACGATCGCATCCTTTGAAAAATCCGTCAAACCCCCAAACAATTAAACCGGGTTGTCGCTCCAACACAACACTCTCTAAAGAGGGTTGCAAAACGGGAATTTTTATGATAAATAAGCTGCGACTTCCTACGGCAGTATCCCATTCGCCCTGGGGATCGCAGCGTAGCAGGGGATTGAGCCACTTGTGCATTAAAGTGCGATCGACTATACATTGCTCCACCAGAGTAGCAGCAGCGCGAATTTCAATGGATTGCTCGAAAACTTGACGAATTGACATGAGAACCTGCAACAAGGAGGGTATTACAAAACTTTGCTTACTTGATAGTCCTTTATTTACTTGTAACGTCAATTTTCCCAGAAATTAAAAGATTGACACACTCATAAATACAGTGTATCATCTTGAATTAAAGTATATATACCGATTATGGAGTTAGTCGAAAGGCACATCATTAAACCAAATCATAGGTTTTATCGAGAAGCCGATAGACTGTCTTTGCTGTGCAAAAATCTTTACAATAGCGCTAACTACATCTACAGTAAAAAATTTTTCGCTAGCCAACAAACAAACGCTCTGGCTGTTGATCACGCCCTCAAAACAAGTCCTGATTACAAAGCACTGCCCGCAAAATTAGCACAAAGCACGATCGGCTTCGTGATCAAAGCATGGACTAGCTACTATCTAGGGGTGCGAAACTATCAGGAAGACACCACTAAATTTAAAACCGCACCGCAAATCCCTCATTATCAAGGTTCAAGAGATCGAAAAAGAGAGGACGGGCGCTATGTAGTTGTATTTAATTGTCAAGCTGTCAGCAAAAGAGCCTTAAAAAAAGGATATGCTCGCCCCTCCGGGACTAATATTTGGTTGCCATTAAAAGTCACCTCGATTCTGGAAATCCGGATTGTTGCCAAAGTAGGTTGTTATGTGGTTGAGGTGCTCTATGAGAAGTTAGAACAGCCTTTACAAGTTAATCAGACAGTAACTGCCATAGATTTAGGATTAAACAATCTGGCAACATTAACCTACAATGTTCGTGGGTTAGTAGCGACAATCTACGACGGACGGGCTGTTAAGTCAACCAATCAATACTGCAATCAAGTTTCATCGGCATTGAAATTATTGCTGCCCGTAGCGCAAAAAAACAGTAAAAAACTCGCCAAATTGTGGCACAAGCGTAACTGTAAAGTGGATTACTACCTCCACACGACGAGTTACGCAATTATTAAAGAACTCCTTAATCATCAAATTGGCTTGCTGGCTATAGGCTGGAACGATGATTTTAAAGATGGGATTAATACAGGTTTGGTTAATAATCAAAATTTTCCCTGTATTCCCCATCGCCGGTTTGTGCAAATGTTGCAGTACAAAGGACAACTTGCTGGAATTCAAGTTCTGTTAGTTGAGGAGAGTTACACCTCCCAATGTTCAGCTTTGGATTGGGAACCAATTCAACAACATTCCGACTACATTGGCAGTAGGGTAAAAAGAGAATTGTTCAGAACCAAAACTGGACGCTTCATCAATGCCGATGTAAACGGTTCTTGGAATATTGGCCCAAAAGCAGTCGGATATGGGTTGATCCCAAATTCGATAGAGGGTTTTGTAGTTAACCCAGTACCTTAAAAGTGTACAAACATTAAATTTAGGCGATGTCTAGATTTTTTGGAACTATTATTAAAGTTTCGTCTTGTCCTTGTCAAATGTGACGTTAACCTGAGAAAAAAATGAATGAAACTTGGCAAGAAATAACTCAACCGATATCGGGGCCCATAGCGGCTTTGTCCGATCGCATTTTGGCCCAGGCCCAGCCCGGGAATCCCCTGACCGATGCCGAACGCGGAATTAACAATTTTATTCAGGGCTCAAACATTGAAAATCTCCTCTGGGCCGTCGGTATCCTGCTCATTGGCTTGATAGTATCAGCCCTCGTCTCATCTTTAGTGGGGGGATTGCTCAAGAAGACTACGATCGACAACCGGTTGGCTGCTTGGATTACCGGTCGCCCGGAAGGAGCTGGAGCCCCGCAAGTGGAAAAATGGATTTCCGCAGCGGTGTTCTGGATCATTTTTGTCTTTTTCCTAATTGCCTTTTTCAACCGGCTGAATCTAACGGCTGTCTCGCAACCCCTCAATACTTTTCTGAATCAAATTACGGGTTTCTTGCCGAAGTTAGCCGGCGCGCTAATTTGGTTGGGGATTGCTTGGGTGTTGGCAACTGTCGCCAAAATGGCCGTATCCCGCGCGATGCGGGCTTTTAGCGTGGACGAGCGCTTGAATCAGGAAGTGGGTGCAGCGCCCACTGAGCGCCCTTTGCTGCTGAGCGATACTGTGGCGAATGCGCTGTACTGGTTCATTTTTCTGCTGTTTTTGCCGCTGATTCTCGACTCACTCGAAATGCAGCAGGCTCTGCTGCCGGTTAATAATTTACTCAACCAAATTCTGGCGGCAATTCCGAAAATTCTGGAAGCTGTGGTGATTGGGTTTGTGGGCTGGCTACTGGCTATGGTGGTGCGGCGGATTGTCACTAATCTGTTGGCTGCTGCTGGGGCGGACGGTTTGGGCGCTCGGTTTGGAATTTCGCGGACTGCTGGCGGACAATCGCTGTCGTGGATTGTCGGTACGATCGTCTATGTTTTGATTTTGATTCCAACGGCGATCGCAGCTCTGAACGCTTTGGACATTCAGGCGATTTCGCAGCCGGCAATCGCGATGCTCAACACGATTCTGGGCGCGCTTCCCAACATTTTTACAGCAGCGCTAATTCTGGGGGTTGCTTACTTTTTGGGGCGCTGGATCAGCGATTTGGTGACTAATATCCTGACGGGAATTGGCTTTAACAATGTCTTTTCTTGGTTGGGAGTGCAGCAGCCGAAACAGCGACTGCGACTACCGCCAAGTTCGATCGATCCGGAGGCAACGATTCTTCAGGAACCGGAACTTCCGGCCCGCACGCCTTCTGAGTTTGTCGGCATCGTGGTGCAGGTGGGCATCATGCTGTTTGCTGTGGTGGCGGCTACCGATGTGCTGGGGATTCCAGCACTGACGGCGATTGTTAGCGGTATTGTCCTGGTTGCAGGTCGGGTGCTGGCCGGTTTGGTGGTATTTGCGATCGGCTTGTATTTGGCGAATCTGGCGTTTAGTTTGATTGCCAGTTCTGGAACTCGTCAAGCGCGGCTTTTGGGCCAAGCGGCTCGGATCGCGATTATTGCCTTTGTTTCAGCCTTGGCGCTGCAACAGATGGGCATTGGAAGCGATATTGTGAATTTGGCTTTCGGGCTGCTGCTTGGGGCGATCGCAGTTGGCATTGCTCTAGCTTTTGGTTTGGGCGGGCGCGAGATTGCGGCCGACCAAATTCGCGAATTGTTAGCGTCGTTTAAACAAGATAAGACGCCGCGTTTGTAATTCTATAAAAAGGCGTTTGTACTTGACAAACGCCTTTTTTTTATGATTAATTTTATTGTGAGGGTCGCGAAGCAATCGCAAAGCCTTTGAATTTGATTTGAATTTGAGGATACAGCTATAGACTGTTCGGAAGCAAAGATTGATTCTTGTTTCTGGGCCGATGCCCCTAATTGAGAATGGTAAGAGCTGCATCGCGCGCCCTAAAACAACAAAACCTTCTCATAGAGAAGGTTTTATCACAATCGGAGCGGCGGGATTTGAACCCACGACCCCTACTACCCCAAAGTAGTGCGCTACCAAGCTGCGCTACGCCCCGACAGCTTTAACAGCTTAGCATAGAGTTCCCGAAAAAGTCAAAAAACTTTTAAAACTTTTGCAGCCTGCACCAAACTCGGAGCCACAGCCGTCGGCCAAAAACCCTCGCACCTCCTGCCAGCATTCAAGATCAACTGCACGCTGTAAGCTTCGGGATAGCCTTCCACCTGCACCCACAGCAAATCGCTTTCGGCTTCAATAGCTATTTTTTCCTCGTCCATTAACTCAGAGGCCATGTGACTCATTGTGCCGGCTAATTGCCCCAACAATCGGCAAAAATCGTTTAACTCAGCCTCCGTGAGTTCGATCGCCCAACTGTCGCCACCCACTAAACCCTTAAACTCCTGGGCCTCCGGGTTCCATCCCAAACGCCACCCAACACCCGTTTTAATTACACGTTCCACCATTAAGGGATTTTAGATTTTAGATTTTGGATTTTAGATTAGTAGGACTTACTCATAAATACGAAAGAAAACGGGTTTTTTACCTGTGTTAAAGGCTCAACAGCAATATTCCCGTAAAAAACCCGGTTTCTGCATTCCTGAGTATTAAGGTGCCAGCAACTTCGCATCTCCCGGCTGCGGCTGCGGTATCTCCGGCGAATTCGATCGCCCTTGTGGTTTTTCCCCCGCCGTCGGTGTGCGCCCACCCCCCGAACTCTCCGTAAAAACATCAACCAAAGCTTGAACCAAAGCATCCCGCTGTGCTCTATTTAAACTTTGAATAGCAGCACGATCCTGTTCCATGGGATTTGAGCGCAAAACGTCCTTTCCCGGATAAACGCTTTCCACCAAATAATCGGGAGTTGCCCCCAAATAGTCAGCTAAACTCAACTTCCAATCAAAGCGGTAATTGGGCGGCCGTCCTTTGACAAATACGTGATATCGAATCAACCGCCCGACTAAAGTATTGGTAGGATCGACTTTTCCAGTTTCCTTAGAAATGTAGTTATTTTCGATCGGCAAATCCGGCAATTTTTCGTACACTAATTTCCACGCATCTTGCACCCTCACTTGCGGCGGCGCAGATTGTTGAGTCACCCGCTGCACTGAGGCAGACTCAGAACTCCGCAGCAGCGAAGGTTCCAAAGCCGACATACTCAGTTCCCCGGATTCCAATACCCAACTCAAAAGCGTGAAAATCGCTACACTCAAAGTAACCAACAGAAAACTTAAGCCCTGCTTTAATCTATTCACGGTTTTGACAAAAATTTCAAAAATAGAATAATTTCATAAACTTACCCCCAAGCAGATGTCCTAGTTTCTAATTTTAGGATTTACACTCCTCAACCCGGTTTATTGAAAAATCAGAGTTTTGTTAACGAGGGAACTAGGAATAAACCGGGTTTATCCTCCCGCGCGCCCAAGTCTAGTTTGAAAAAGTTGTGAGTTTTGAGTTGACAAAAATTGCTGGCAATTCACCACTCAAAACCCAAAACTCCAGAAGTCTAGTACTTGTCTCCGATAATTTCCGGCTGAGTCAGTTCGTCCGACATCTCAAATATCGCCCGCATTACAGGTTTCATTTGATGGTCGTCCATATTGTCAAAATCTTCATAGCGACGGCGTTTTGCGCGGTTCGCCACCTGCACCGTAATCCGATAGCGGTTGGATGCACCGTTAATCAACTCTTCCGCGCGACGGGTTAGCTGAGTAGAATCGAAGGGTGGACGCTTATTAGCCATGAGACTACCTACTTTATGTAATGTTACATTCTAGTCTAGTATGTCAAGATTCATAATTTATTAACTGAGTATCATTGCTTATGCAGGTAGCAACAGCCTATTCCTTTGGTCACTTGCATCGGGGAAATTCTCATCCCCTCAAATTGGTTGCTTTCGGCGACAGCTTAATCTACGGTTTCGGCGACGGTGTAGGTGGGGGTTGGGTGGAAAGATTGCGGCGCCAGTGGATGTTACCGGAGAGTGCAGGACACGTTTTATACAATTTGGGCGTTCGGGGTGATCGCACCTATCAAGTCTCCCAGCGGCTCGAAAACGAGTTTCGCCACCGTGGCGAACTGAGAAATCGTTTCCCGGATGCGATTATTCTTTCGGTAGGCCTCAACGATTCGGCGAGAGTGCAGTCGCCTACCGGGCGCAGCTACACTGAGTTTGAACATTTTAAAACTGTTTTGGATCATTTGTTAAACCTGTCCCAACAACTTTGTCCGGTGATATTTGTCGGGATGGTGCCGGTGGATGAAAGTAAAATGCCTTTTCAAGATTGTTTGTATTACAGTCATGCTGACCAATATCGGTATAAAGAAGCAACGAAATTAGCTTGTGAGTTGCGGGGAATTCCCTATTTAGATATTTTTGATAAATGGATAAATCGGGGCAGTGATTGGTGGCGATCGCGCTTGATTGCAGATGGGCTGCATCCCAATGCAGCGGGCTATCAATCTTTATTTGAAGATGTGACAAGTTGGGAGCCGCTAGCCTCTATTAGTCATTAGTCGGTAGTCATTCGTCATCATGGCTGACTTCCGTGGCATTCTGAACTCCCAATATGCCACCTGCTCCAGGCATCAAAATTGACCTGGCTTGCAACGCTCAAACGAAAGCTTATTAAGCGAAAACTCAAGAAATACTCAAAAGTAACAATCGGTACCTAAAATGGTAAAATTATCCAAAAATTCCCCAGTTAGTCTAGATGCACTTATTCCCAGAGACGCATTTGAGATTAAAGATCAGCCCGAACGCAATATGGGAAGAAGTATCCTCACTATAGGTATTCGCGACCTAGAACAAAGTTCTTTTTTCTATCCGTTTTTGCGAAAACCGGATTTTCAAAGAGAAAGTAATGAATGGGATGCAGCAAAAATATGCGAGTTTATTGAAAGTTTTTTAGATGGAGATTTAATTCCCGCAGTTATTCTTTGGCGAGGTAGTAGCCACTATTTTGTTGTTGATGGTTCTCATCGACTGAGTTCGTTACTTGCTTGGATTAATGATGATTATGGGGATGGTAAAATTTCTAAACTATTTTATGACGGCAACATCACTGACGAACAGAAAGAGGCAGCCAAAGAAACTCGCAAACTAATTAAAGAGAAAATAGGAGCTTACAAAGATTATCAATCATTGACTTCACAGCCTGGTCAAGTTAATCCTAAAATGCTGGAAAGAGCTAGGAACTTAGGGGCCTCAGCGATTTCACTTCAATGGGTTGAAGGTGATGCTATGAAAGCGGAGGAATCTTTTTTCAAAATCAACCAGAAAGCAGCCCCCATTAGCGAGACTGAGATGAGGTTGCTACTAGCACGTAAAACACCTAATGGTGTGGCTGCGCGTGCGATCGTGAGAAGTGGTAATGGTCATAAATATTGGTCGGAGTTCTCTGAAAAAAAACAGGATGAGATTGAAACAGTAGCGCAAGAAATACACGAACTTATATTTCAGCCCAAACTTTCAAATCCCATTAAAACCTTAGATGTACCAATTGTGGGGAATCTTTCATCTTCGGATAAGCTGGAATTGATTTTAGAATTTATAAATATTGTCAATAACATATCAACCGATAATCAGTTGGGAGAAGATTCAACAGGCGATAAAACTATTGAGCTACTAAAGCAGTGCAAAAAAGTGGCTCAAAGAATCAATAGCAAAGATCCTTCATCTCTGGGTTTACATCCACTGGTATACTTTTATACTCAACAAGGGAAGCCAAAAATTGGTTCCTTTTATGGGGTGGTTAGTTTAATTTTACATTTACAACAGACTAAATCTTGGTCTAAATTGATCGAGGTAAGAAAAGACTTTGAATGGGTAATTTGGAATTATGATATGGTTCCACAACTTGTTGCCAAGAAGAGTGACGCATTACAAGCTAGAGAGCTAGTGAGAGACTTCTACTTAGAAGTCATTAATAAGTTGTCAGGAGGTATAGATAAAAAGAATGTTATCACAGAAATAAGATCCGGCGATAAAAGATTTGCGACTCTGAAAATTCCAAAGAAAGCCGACACTGGGGAAATTGTGAGTAAAGAATTTTCTAGAGAAACCAAAGCATCTGCGTTTATCAGAGAGGCTCTACCAGGCTGGCCAGTTTGTAAAATTTGTGGAGGGTATCTGCCTTGCAGATTTAATAGTATCGATCATATTACAAGAAAAGCTGATGGGGGTTTAGGAACTTTAAAAAACGCACAATTAACTCACCCCTACTGCAATACTACCTATAAAAATTGAAAAAAAATTGTATTCGATTTAATGTAGAGCCAAAATATTGCGATCGCCGATGGTTAAATTTTAGCGACAGGCAATTGCTTTTTTGTTAAATCAATCTCATACAATTTGGTATGCGATCGCGATCGCATATCAAACGGCTTTGTCTCTAAATCCTTTTAATTGCAGACACAAGGTAGATAAGGGAGATAAGCAACATAAGGATTTTAAGGAATTTAAGCATTTTAAAATTACCCAATAACCATAAAAATATTTTTTTTAAAAGACCGTATCTTCCCCGCACCATAAGTAAAATTCTTCAATAATGATTACATAACTGAGGGAAAAAGCAAGTTAGGCAGGAATCAATCAGCCTCTCAAAAGCTTAGTTATTCTCAATAAAAAAATGTGTAAATTGGAGAATCAAATAATGTCTGTATTACATCGCATTATATCCGGTACATCTGTTTTATTAACACTGGGAACCGTTGCCGGAACCGCAGCGCCGATGCTAGCTCCCGCGCCTTCTTTTGCTCAAACAGCTTTTTCGGATGTTAATAATAACTACTGGGCAAAAGACTTTATTCAAGATTTGTCGGAAAGAGGCATTATCAAAGGATTTCCCGATGGTAGTTTTCGCCCGGATGCACCGGTAACGCGGGCTGAATTCGCGGCAATGGTACGTTCTGTGAAAAAGGCAAAAACCCGCGGTGCTGTAAGGTTTGCCGATGTTCCTTCTAATTTTTGGGCAAGCGGGGCGATCGCAGAAGCTTACGAAATGGGATGGATGTCTGGCTATCCCGGCAATGTTTTCAGGCCGACACAGCAAATTCCTCGCGTTCAAGTTGTAGTCGCTTTAAATAACGGAATGGGCTATGAGCCTACGTGCGATTTTCAAGATGTTCTCAGCTACTATAATGATGCGGGTGAGATTCAAACTTATGCTGTCAAAAGCGTTGCTGCTGCTACTGAAAAACAGTTGGTTGTCAGCTATCCCAATCCTAAATCTCTCAAACCAAACAAGTCAGCAACGCGAGCTGAAGTAGCTGCTTTTATCTATCAAACATTAGTGAGTACCAATCAAGCAAGAGCAATTAATTCTCCTTACATTGCCAAGATTGATGTTAGCGAATCTGTTGCTGTGCAAATTCCCAGGGGGGTGACTATCCCAATCGAGTATGCAAAAGGCAAGATTTTGCTCGCCCCCAATGACAAATCTCCGATTACGCTGACTGTTGCTTCGGATATCACGGGTAATAATGGCCAAGTGCTGATACCCGAAGGCTCGAAAATTAGCGGCGAATTGCGATCGACTGCTTCGGGCGTTCAGTTTGTGGCTCAAGAATTAAGTATAATCAACGGCAGCAGAGTGCCTCTCAATGCCACTTCGCAAGTGATTACTAGGAAAGAAACTGTTACCAAGGGCGTTAATGTTGGTAATCTGGTTAAGAATACGGCGTTGGGTGCAGCAGCAGCGGCGGCGATCGCAGGTGTTACGGGCGATCGGGCGATCGCAACTGAAGAGGTGCTCGGCGGTGCGGGAATCGGTACTTTGATCGGGGTATTTTTGGGTAGAGATAAAGTCGATTTGTATGCTGTTAATCCTGACACCGATTTAGATTTGCTTTTGAATTCCGATTTGGTAGTTGGTACTGCCAGCACAGGCATTTGTAGCGCTCGATAGAGCCGATACTTGGAAATTTCCTCAAACCCCTCGCCTTGCCGGAGAGGGGTTTTAATGTGTGTATTTTACCTCGCTACAGGTGCATCTAATCAAACAATTACTCAGGAATTTTTTAACTTGTAAATTTCTACGGACATCCCAAACTTTCGCGGGTAGAAACTCCCGTCACGGGATTGACACCATCTGCTTTCTCGCACAGGATAGTCACTTGATAAGCGTCGATAATCGCGTCAGTAAAATCAGCGCCGGAAATTGCAGCATCAAAAAACCGAGTTCGAGTCATAATTGCCTCGGAAAAATTAGCATTCGTCAAATTAGCGCCGTCGAATGTAACTCTATCTACCAAAGCACCGGAGAGGTTAGCACCTGACAAGTTGGCATTCAGCAAAACTCCCTTAGTCAAAATCGCATTAGTTAAATCAGCACCTTGAAAATTGGTTCCCCGCATTTCGGCTGCGACAAATGTTCCCCCTGCTAAATCCGAGTTGGAAAAATCGCGATCGGACAAATTAATGTTTGTGTAATTAATATTTGTTTTCGGCAGGGCAAATGCCGGAGTAGCACTCAGCAGCACCCACCCAACAGCCAACACTAAACTTAAAAACAGGCTCAGGAATATTCGGAAAACGCTTTTCATAATGATGGGAATGGGGAATTGGGCATAAGCTGTCGCGCATTTAAATTGTAGATTCAGGACGGGCGGGACGCCCACCCCACAAGACTTTAATTTTTTTTGACAGACAATTTAAATGCCGCTACAGCTTAGTTGACTGTTGACTGTTGACTAATTAAAATCGCTTTACCCAATCTTCGCCAACGCGAAGTGTCAAGTCAGAATTAATTTCACCCGTAGAAGATGCTTCAAGTTTGCCGCCACCTAACTCTTTTTGCAGTAGATTGGCTGCCTCTAAATCGCCTTGCTGAACAATAATTTGACTTTGACGCTGCTTCTGGGGCGCATCCTGCACTACAGATACATTAAAAAAGCCCTTTTTTGTGAGAAATTCAGCAACGTTTTTTGCGGTTGTCGGTTTGCTAGAAGCGTTTTGGACAGATATTTTGAGGTTTTTGGGCAACAGGGACTCGCTGGGATTGCGAATTCGTCCTTGTTCAAAATCCGGCACACCCAGGTTCAAATATTGTGTCATAATGCGATCGCGCCCTAGCGCATCTACAATCCAATAACTCCTCAAATCCCCTGTTTCTGAACTAGAACGTCCAGGCAACATTACCATTTTAAAATTATCTCGCTCCAATTGCAAACCGAAATTTGCCAGCGTCAATATTTCCTCATAATTTAGGTTTGTATCCACATATTTTTGCATCAATCGAACAATTTGTGGCAAGCGCACCAATACTGATGGACTTGCGAGGCGGTCCCGAATAGCTTGAATTAAAGATTGCTGCCGCTGAATGCGGCCGATATCTCCTAAACCATCGTTGCGAAATCGAGCAAATTGTTCTGCTTGTTCTCCGTTGAGAGTTTGCCATCCCTGCCCTAAGTTTATTTTTAACTTTTGAGCGGTATCTGTATAGGACATCGCGCGAGGTACAAATACCTCAACTCCGCCCAACAAATCGACTAATTCCTGAAACGCATTACTGCTGACTCGCACGTATCGTTCAATTTTCGTATTGTTCAGCATACTGCTAACCAATCGCGTCGCCAAAGCTGCTCCTCCTCTAGCATTGGCTTCGCTAATTTTGCTGAAGCTAATTCCGGGCTCTTCGACTTGAGTATCTCGTGGAACTGAAAGCAAACTAATAGATTTATCTCTAGGATCGAGGTGCAATAAGAGTATGGTATCGCTGCGACCCTCGAAAATCTTAGGGGAATTGGCGACAGCTTCCGGCACGCCGTCAATTCCCAATATCAAGATATTAACTGACCGCGACAGGCGGTATCCAGAGCGGTTGGAGGATAGATAGTCAAAGCCAGTCGCCTCTAATACTCTATTGATAATTGGGGGTTCCACGGGAGCTAAAAGGGCGGTAATTGCCCCCAATGTAGCCGAGATGGCGGCTGTGAAAACTAGGAAAAATAGCCCCACTATATACAGGAAGAATTTAGGCTTTTTTCGAGAGATTTGATCGACTGGTTTAACAAAGTCTCTTTTAAAAATTGACAAGTTTTTCATTGACTTGCTGTTGATTATTGCAGTTTTTCAGCTTTGCAGTAAAACTTGGGCGGTGCTTCTGGAAAGTATTTGAACATAGCCGGACACAGCCAGCCTTCGAGATTTTTCGATTCCCACCGATACCAGTTACCGCCGTATTCTGCTTTCAACCACAGCATTTCTGCTTGATATCCGGGAAATGGATTGGCTGAAAATAAAAGTCGGAAACCTTGAGCGGCATTGGGAATGTCTGCAACAAGCGTGTTAATCATTTCGGGGACGCCCTGAACAAATGGTTCTCGGACAAGTCCGACTCGCTCGTCGTCAAAAACCCAGGTGTACTGTTCGCGATAGGGGTAGATTACCATCATGGCATTGGACATGGTATTCGCCTCTTTTCATTTCCTTTTTTTGTCTGCAAAAATGCAAGTGTGGATACATTATATTCTGTTGCGCCGAAGTTGTGCGCTATCCGATTTAACAACCCTGTTTTAAATTAGGAATTTTAGCGGGTTATTTACAAACTTTATTCGGTTTGGGCGGATTGGCGAAGTTTAGGGCTATGGGGTTTTAGATATATTTTTGTGGTCGTTTTTATGGTAGGTGAATAATATTCTAATTATGCAAGGAATAAAGGTGATTCCTTGCATAATTTTTACTCTTAGGGTGCCTATTTGTATAACGTTTACTACGTTTATAGTAAGGACAAATAGTCTGTATTCATCAACTCTAAGAAGCGACAACCTAACTACAAACCTATAACTGTTTGTAGCTGGGTGTGATGTTGCTTTCCGGGAACCTTCAGCTCAAATTCTCGTCAGCTCAACTAGCGCATTAGCTAAATATTGATACTGCGGCAAAGTATTATATAACTGAGCCGAAATCCTCACCAACTGCTTACTAGCATCCGGCCAAGGAATCACCGGAACTTCAATTTTAAAAATCTCCCATAGCGCCTCTTGCAAAGGTGGAATTCCTCCCTTTGCAACCACATCAGACTGGGAGTCTGCCAGTGGCACAACAGCCATTGAACCAACCATTTCATCAGGACAAGGCAGCGGCAAATCTAATTTGTCAGCCAATATTTTTCTCCCCGCCAATGCTAAAGCATGATTTTTTGCCCTCAATTCTGGCCAGCCGCCGCTTAACAAAGAACCCATAAAATCAATAGCTACAGGCACGCACAAATAGGGACTGGGATCGACAGTTCCCATCCAGTCAAATTCTAATTGAAAGCGCGATTTATCAGCGCGGGGCGAATTAGCACCGTGACTGATAGTAGTTGGGCGAATGGCATTTTGCTTGTCGCGCCGCACGTATAAAAAGCCCGCACCTTTGGGCGCACACAGCCATTTGTGGCAATTTCCCGTATAGTAAGCCGCGCCAATTTCATCTAAATTCAGTGCTACCATTCCCGGCGCGTGAGCTCCGTCTACCAATACATCCACGCCACGGTTAGCTAACTCACCGACTAACTGTTTGATGGGAAAAATTAAACCTGTTTGGCTCACAACGTGGTCTAATAATGCCAACTTTGTTTGCGGTGAAACGCACTTAATTATTGCTTCAATAATTTGTTCGGGTGACTCAATGGGAAAGGGGACTTCTGCTACTACTACTTTAGCGCCTGTACGCTCGGCTACAAAATTAAGTGTGTTGCGGCAAGCGTTGTATTCCTGATTTGTAGTTAGCAATTCGTCGCCCGGAGAAAAACAGAGCGATCGCAAAACTGCATTTACTCCCGTCGTCGCATTCGGCACAAACGCCAAGTCCTCGTCAGCCGCACCAATAAATGCTGCTAACTGATTTCTTGCATTATCCAACAAAGGTTCAAATTCCCGCAGTAAAAAGCGCAATGGTTCTCTTTCTAGTTGTTCTCGAAAAATGGTTTGCGCTTCGAGTACGGGAATTGGACAGGCCCCAAAAGAGCCGTGATTGAGGAAAGTTATATTGCGATCAAGCAACCAATATTGGTTAATCATTAGTAATTAGTAATTAGTCATTAATCATTAGTCATTAGTTAGTCAACTGTCAACAGTCAACCGTTACTCATTTTACCTTTTAATTGCTCAAACTCTTCTAATGTATTGCAATTCGATAACATTACTGCTTCTCGTCCCCCTACAGGTAGAGGGATTGCGGAGATTTGATTTAACCAAACTTGAAAGGAACGTCCCCCTTTGTCCATAAAACTTTGCAAACTGGGCAGAGATTGTTGGCGGTAGAAGCCGCACAAAGGCTCCCAGCGCGAATTTTGATAAGGCACAACTGCTAAAGTAGATGGGGGAAACTCGGTTAACTGACTTGCCCAATTTTGAATAATCTGAGCATCCAACAAAGGCAAATCGCAAGCTAACAGTAAAATCCACTCGGCGGCTATTTCTGTCAATCCCTGAGTCAATGCAACCAAAGGGCCGGAGCCCGGATTGTACTCTACCAGAAATTGGGATGTTTCGGTTAAGGTCGATCGATAGCGATCGGGCCAAGCAGTCAGAACATAAACTTCGGGGGTTACAACTGTGGCAACTTCCAACGCCCGCTGCAATAGGGATTTGCCCTCAATTTCCAGCAAAGCTTTATCCTTACCCATCCGCGAACTTTGACCGCCTGCAAGCACAATTACAGCAATTTTATGATTAGTCATTAGTCTGTAGTCTGTAGTCTGTAGTCTATAGTCTGTAGTTATCGCAAGAATTGCCTATTTTGAACAGGCTTTCCGGCTTGTTCCACAATAATTATTGGAGATGTCTATAGCAATCCTAAATGATTTGCGTAATTTTTGTAGGGGCAATCCCCCCGTGGTTGCCCCGATAGATAGGGGGTAGGCACTCTTAGCACTACCCCTACAAATTTATCTGAATGATTTAGGATTGCTATAGTAGTCAGTAGTAAGTAGTCAGTAGTTAACGGTCAACTGTCAAGTGTCAACTGTCAACTGTCAACTCAAAATACTAACGGCTTGGCTAACTTCCTCAAGTTTTTGCACGACTTGACCGCGACTTAATAAAGTTTCTGCCTCAATCAAACCAGAGTTTATATCCAAACAAACTCCGCTGCGCCACAGATAAAATCCGCCGTTCCAGATAGCGGACTGCATCAATTCCGATGGTTTTCCGAGCAAAACTTCCTGCATTTGTTTGAATAACTCAGGGGCTGATTCAAAGGCAGGATTTGTGTTGCTAAAACCGTAATCTCCGTGAGCTAAAAGCACTCGTTCAAACTCGGCATCCGGCTTAGCAATGCCGATAATCGCAGTACGATCGCGCGGCAAATCGCAGCTTCCCTCCAATCCCTTGACTGTGGTATAATTTTTGATTACCCGCAGCTCAAAGGCTTTTTGAAACATACCTTCTGTCGGCGGGTGGACGTAGCCCGATATAACGTTAACGTCACCGGCACAGGGACACCACATCAACTCCATTGTCGAAAAAGGTGGCCGTTTACCAATTTCGCGGCGGTAGGGTACTAAAGCCGCGGCTTGAGGAAAATGCTTGGGAAGGTAAACAAAACCCAAACCCGTATTGTCAAAAACTTGCTGGACTTTTTCTAAACTCAGTTTTCTCCAGTCAACTCCCAAACCGCGCCAAATTTCAATCAGGGGAATGCCTTCCTTGGTTGGCATGGTATCTCCCCCGTGCATGAGGGTTGGAACGCCAGACGCGGCTAAAATTAGGGCGGTTAAAGGGCTAATTGGAGCCGTGCGCGATCGCCCGTCGTAAGCAACGCCAAACACGGCCACGGTAGAGACGGAAAACCCTTTTTCTCGGTTTGGGGGGGCAAGCATAGGCCCTAATTCTTCATAAGCATCGAGCATTCCGGCTAATTCTTCCCCAGTGGGCCGTTTAATGCGGTGGGAAATCATAAAAGCTCCGATTTGAGCCGGTGTTGCTTCCCCCAGCAGCATCATCCGCGTTGCTGCTGCTGCTTCCGAGCGAGTTAAGTTTTCTCCTGTGTGTACTCCGCTGCCAATTTTTCGCAGCAATTCTCTAAATGCGTCACTCATAACATTTGAAGTTGGTAATTGGTAAGGGGTAATTGGTAGTATTTGAACCGTTTTAAATTTAAATTTCAGAACTATCTATTTAAAATTATCGAATTATACCAGTTCCCAAAAAGAAGGCAATTGTTGGAAATGTCCAAACCCTTATTTCATCAGTCATTCCCAATATAAAATATAAAATATAAAATCTAAAATGGTATTAACTCCCTGATTTTTCTAGCTTGATTACATCAAATGGGGGCACAAATTCGCGTACCAGATTCCAGAAATGGGCGATCGGCGGAATTTGCATTCGATCGTGAGTTGTCACCAACACCACTTCGCGAGTCCAAGTAGGATCTGCGGCCAATTGACCGATCGTCGAAACCTTGGAATTTGACCGCTCTTGGGCGATCGACCGAACGGCTAAAGTGCGATCGCCCTTCGCGTCCACCAAAGCTGAATGCGGCAGCAAAGCAATCAACTCTCCCTGTCGCACCACACCCCGAAAAGCATCAAGAGTGTTGAGTTCCAAAACAGCATGAAGTTTAGCACCCATGCGTCCAAATTGTTCTTGCACCATCCGCTGCATTCCGTACCCGTCCTTAAACACCACTTGCGGGTAACAAATCAATTCCGGCCAAGGTACTCGTTCGTACTGGGCCAGGGGATGACCCGCCGCCATCAACACCTCGATCGGCTCATTGTAGAGCACCTCAACCAACATTTCCGGGGCGTGAGTAAAATGGCGGTTGTTCATCACCACTGCTATGTCCACCAAACCATCTTTGAGGACTTTCAGAGCTCGATCGCTCCCCAGAGAAGTCACCCGCAATTGCACGTCTGGATAGTCACGGCAAAACTTTTGCAGCACAGGCGGCAAATAAGCAGCGCAAACCGAATGAATCGCAGCCACGCAAAGTTCCGGCTGTTTTCCCGCCCGTAAGTCTCCCAATTCTTCAGCAGCATTTCGCCAAGTCTGACAGATTTTGCGAGCGTGAGGTAGCAGGCATTCCCCTCCCACAGTCAGTTTCGCGTGGGCCGTGCGGTGAAACAGCGACAAACCCACTTCCGCTTCTAATCCCTGCACTTGGCGGCTAATAGTCGATTGGGTAACGCCACACTTCCGGGCCGCTTGCTGAAAGCTACCAGTTTCAGCAACTGAAAGAAATGCTTGAAGCTGCTCTAAGCGCATGGAGGTTTAATTCGAGAGAGATGGTTTCAGAAATTTTACTGGAAGATAATCTGTGACATTAACCGATTTAGTAGCAGAATTTAGTAGACTTTGATACAGGTACAGATTAGTTTTGATTCCGAGGTCAGAGGCGGGGATGCTGCGATCTAAGCATCAATCTGCTGTGGCAGGATTTCTGAGCCTCCAAGTAGAGGTCGATTCTCCTATGTTGAAGGGATTTCTGAATCTGCAAAATTATCAAAAAATAGATTCCATAAAGATGAATTTATCGAATATTGCCAGTTTCTAGCTAAACCGTTTCAATGAACGGCACTCTAGTAATCCCTTGATCAACTGAGTTTAATTGTTCTGTTTTTCCGTAAGTTGTGAATTCAAAAGATAGCATTTAATTTCGTACCTCCTTGGGAATTATAGTACCTCACTCTCCCTCTACCTCTCAATTAATGTACTAATATTGCAGGCAGCTTAAAGCCTGCTGTGAACTTTCCTCCCCTGACTAAAGTCACTCTTGTTTTCTGTTTTTTTGTGTATAAACTAGAAATTAGCGGGTCAGCAACACAAGTGCAACTAGGATCGATCGCACAGGAAAGCCGAAATGCTGCCATTTATTAAGATTATGTCATTTAACCACAATTTTATTCCCCAAGATGGCTGTTGCCAGTGGCAACCCCAGTTGATGGGACTGCACGCGGTCAGCGATGTGTTAATTGCCTTGGCTTATTATTCAATTCCAGCACTTCTGACATACTATGCCCGGAAGCAGCGAGACGTGCCTTTGAGCAAGGGGTTTCTCCTATTGGGAGCCTGGTTTTTCTGCGGCGGGACAACTCACTTGATGCAAGTTTGGATGCTGGTGCATCCCAGCTACTGGCTGTCAAGTTCGATCGCCGCCTTAACCGCTATCATCTCTTTGTGGGCTGTAGCGTCCCTGATACCCTCGATTTCTCAAGTGTTGGCTTTGGCTGGGGCGGCCTCTTTACCAGCAAATACGGCGCTGGAAACCCAAAAGGTCGATCGACTGCAAGCCAACTCTGATATTACAAATTCCGTCGCATCCCCCACAACCGAACTCCAGCAAATTAACCAGCAATTGCTTGCAGAAATAACACAGCGCGAGCGAGTCGAGGATCTCCTGCTTGACACCGTAGGCAAGCTGCAAGAAAGCGAAGAACGCTTCCGCGTTTTTCAGGAATTATCTCTAGACGGATTTAACGTGTTTCGCAGCATTCGTGCCGAATCCACAATTGTGGATTTTGAATGGGAATACGTCAATCCCGCAGCGGCAAAAATTCAGCAGAGTACCCCGGGCGAATTAATCGGCAAGCGATTGCTGCAAGTGCTGCCAGGCCATAAAGATAGCGGTTTGTTCGACCGTTACGTCCAAGTTTTAGAAACAGGAATTCCCCTCGATACCGAGATTTATTACAACAGCGAAAGCGAAGGCATTATCGGCTGGTTTCGGATTATGACCGTTAAATTGGGCGACGGCATTGCTATTTCTTTTGGCGATATTACTGAGCGTAAGCAAGTAGAAGCATCCCTGCGTGAGGCGTTGCAAAAACTCACTTCTCATTTTGAAAATACCCCCCTAGCGGTGATTGAGTGGGATGAAAACTTTCGTCTCAGAGGGTGGTCGCCGGCAGCCCAAAAGATTTTTGGATGGGAATCAACCGAAGTTTTAGGCAAGCATTTTAGCGAATGGAACTTTATTTCTACGGGCGATTTAGAAGAGGTAAAGTCGGTAATTTATAGTTTAAAAAAACCAGAAAATCGGTGCAATGTAGTTCGCAACAGCAATTATAATAAGTCGGGTTCGTTGGTACACTGCGAGTGGTACAATTCGGCTTTTTACAGCGATTCGGGACAGTTGATATCGGTGCTTTCTCTGGTTTTGGACGTGACGGAACGCTTTAAATTTCTGGAAGTGCTGCGACAGTCTGAAGAGCGGTTTCGGATTGCGGCAGAAAGTGCCAGCGATTTGATTTATGAATGGGATATCGAGACTGACATCGTGCTGTGGTTCGGTCACGTAGACGAACATTTGGAGTACGCAAAAGGCGGATTTCCGAGGACAAGAGCAGCTTGGAACAGTATCTTGCACCCGATCGACCGGGAGCGAGTTTTGGTCGCAGTCGATCGGTATTTGAGTGCGCCAGACAGTTCTGCCGCCCCATTTTTTCAGGAATACCGCGTTCAGTGCCAGCGGGGTCGCTTGCTCCACTGGATCGATCGGGGCAAAGCAGTGCTTGACAAACAAGGCAATCCCTACAAATGGATCGGCGTAATTAGCGACATCACCGCTCGCAAAGAGGCCGAAGAACAGCGGAATTGGGCATTGGCGCGGGAACAGGCCGCCCGCCGCGAAGCCGAAGCCAGCGAACAGTTGTACCGCGTCCTCGCTGAAGCCATCCCACAAATAGTTTGGACTGCCACAGCCGACGGCTGGCTCGACTACTACAACCAGCGCTGGTTTGAATATACCGGCTTGACGCTGGAGGAAACTCAAGGCTGGGGGTGGCAGCTAGCCCTGCATCCAGATGATGTGGAAGATGCTGTAGAAAGCTGGAAGACCTCGGTGCAGACGGGGAAGACTTACGAGGTGGAATACCGCTTTAAACGGGCATCTGATGGAGCTTACCGCTGGCATCTGGGTAGGGCATTGCCCGTGCTGGACGCTGAAGGGAAAATTCTCAAATGGTTCGGGACTTGTACCGATATTGACGATCGCCAGCGATTGGCCCAAACAGCCTATTTTAACGCTCAAGCTTTGGCTTTGCTGTCGTCGGCTTCCCTGGATTACGAGAAGGCGCTGCAAGGTTTGGCAGATTTAACAGTACCGGGGCTGGGTGATTGGTGCTGTGTGCATTTGCTCGATGCCGACGGCTCGATCCGCTTGCAAGCAGTTGCTCACTCAGATCCGAGCAAAGTCGCTCTGCTTTGGCAAATCGATCGGCGTATGCCGCTAGACCCCCAGGGACGGCACGGAGTAGCAAAGGTGCTACGGACTGGTGAGTCGAAGCTCTACCCAGAAATACCGCAATGGGTGATCGAGGCGGTTGTGCCCGACAGGGAACTGCAGTTGGTGCTGCGATCCCAATCCCAGGTACTGTCGGCAATCTGCGTGCCGCTGATCGCTCGCGGGCGGACGCTGGGAGCGATTTCGTTGCTGTGCGGGGAATCTGGCCGTCGCTGCGGGGAGAGCGATTTGGTTTTACTGGAGGATTTGGCGCGAGATGCGGCGGTGGCAATCGACAATGCGCGGCTTTACCGGGAAGCAGCGGAAGCCAACCGGATTAAAGACGAGTTTTTGGGAACGCTTTCTCACGAGTTGCGGACGCCTCTGAACGCGATTTTGGGCTGGGCGCAGATGCTGCGGCAGCGCCAGATGAGTGCCGAAAAAACGGCTGTTGGTTTGGAGACTATTGAGCGAAACGCGCGGTTGCAGACTCAGATGATTGAGGATTTGCTGGACGTTTCCCGGATTGTCAGCGGCAAAGTGTGTTTGAAGGTGTTCCCGGTGGATTTGGTGCGGATTGTAGAAACAGCGCTGAAGACGCTGAGCCCTGATGCTGAAGCTAGGGGAATTGAATTGGTGAGTTTTTGTGGCGAAGGGGTGAGCTTGGTGAGGGGCGATGCTACTCGTTTGCAGCAGGTGGTGTGGAATTTGCTCTCGAATGCTATTAAGTTTACGCCGCCGTCGGGTCGCGTGGAAATCACGCTCTCGGAGGATGGGGAACCGGGATCAGCGGGTGACGCCATGTTGTCTGGGCCGTCTCCGGTTCACTCTGTTTCGATCGTTGTCAGCGATACGGGAATTGGCATCAGCAAGGAGTTTTTGCCCTTTGTGTTCGATCGCTTCCGCCAAGCTGACAGCACTTCTACGCGCAATTACGGCGGTCTGGGACTGGGATTGGCGATCGTCCGCCATCTCGTGGAACTCCACGGCGGCAGTGTCTGGGCCGAAAGTCCTGGGGAAGGACTCGGCTCGACTTTCGGAGTGCGGCTGCCAATAATCAATAACAACAGTTAACAGTTAACTGTTGTTATTGGTTACTGGTTATTCGTTATTCTATTGATACCAGGACTCTGCTCTTGAGCGTAAGATTCATTTGTAAAATAGTAATGGCTGTGCGGTTCGTTTTTAGGACTTACTCCATTCACCACTAAGCCCAGAACGTGCTGACTTGATTTCTTCAATAGCTCCTTCGCAAAAGCCACAGTACCAGAATGAAGAACTCCCGGTCGCACTACCAATAAAATCCCATCCGCTTTATTCCCGAGAATCAGAGCATCAGCAGCAACATTCAAAGCAGGAGTATCAACGATTACGGCATCATAACTAGCCGAAAATTGCTTAATTAATAAAGTGAGCCGCTGTGAATCCAAGAGAGCCATTGGATTAGGCGGAATCACCCCGCAAGTGAGCACATCTAAATTATCCATAACTTGGGCGATCGCATCCCCAAACCCAGCTTGTCCGACTATCACGTTGCTCAAACCTACTTGATTGGGCAGCTCCCAAATCCGATGCTGAACAGGACAGTGCATATCCGCATCTACCAGCAAAACCTTCCGTCCTAATTGAGCTATAGCTACAGCCAAATTAGCCGATACAGTAGACTTGCCTTCTTGCGGTAGCGAACTACTGACAACAATCACTTTCAGCTCTTTATCCGAACTCAGGAACCTCAGATTTGCCTGAAGCATTCGGTAAGCAGCACTGCTCGAAGTATGAGGAGTATCTCTAACAACAATCTGTCGGGAAGATTGTTCTAAATCCTGCGAAGCAGACTTAAGGTGCTGGGAATTGCGCCGAGGATTTTTTTCCGGCTTTCTATGCAAAGGAATCACCCCCAACAAAGTAAACCCAAATAATTCCCTCGCCTCTTCAATAGTTTTGACAGACTTATCTTGAGATTCTAAAAGCAGCGCTGCACCTATAGCAAGCAGAGTGCCCAACAAACCGCCCGATACCAGCAATAAAGACTTGCGAGAACGCGCTGGTTCCTCCGGAACACTCGGCTTTTGGATAATCCGAGCATTCCCCACTTGCTGATTTTCTGTAATCCGAATTTCTTGGAGTTTTTTTTGCAATTCCTGATAATCAGCTTCGGCTTCTTGGAGTTTTCTTTCAAATTCCCGCTTTTCTTTCTCTAGCTTAGGCAAAAGTTTTACACGCTGCTTGTAGCCAGCTAGAGCATTTGAGAGAATAGTAACTCGCTCAGCCAAACCCTGGCGTTCTACATCTACCTTAATAAATTCTTCGATCAGTTTTGGTTTCACTTCTCCTATCTGTAAACTTGGATTTTGCAACGGCTGTTGTCCGCCTAACACTTGTTGTATTTGTTGGTCTAGTAAAGCTTTCATAGTAGCTTTCTTAGTTTCTAACCTAGTTATTATAGGCGAATTATCCAGGTAGCGATTTTGCTCTATTGCTAACTGCCGCTCTATTTGTTTGTATTCTTTGAGAGCTTCCTGCACAGTGCTAGATTGGCTGAGAGTGCTGGCGGTCAATGCTTGCTGGGGATTCATTTGTAATTCGTCTTCAAATGCTTTAGACTTAGCACTGGTTCGGAGCAAATCCGACTTAGCTTGGTCGATTTGACTTTCGAGTCCTGCCATAACTGCCACTGCTGATTTAGCTTCTTCTTCAAGATTTACAACTTTATTATCTTCTTTAAACTTGCTCAATTCTGCCGCTGCTTTCCGCATAGCTTGGTCTGAATTAGGTAGTTTTCTTTCAATAAACTGTCGAAGAGATACAGCTTCTAAGCGATTCACTTTTTGATTGTTATCTATATAAAAATTCATCAGGGCTTTTACGACATCGGCTGCTATTTTTGGGTTTTGGTGTTTGTATGAAACCGTTAGGATGTCAGCTCCCCGGATAGTAGATACTGTCAGGTTTTTCAAAAAATCTTTTGTTTTGAGATGATTACTTTTTTCGTCTTTCAAATGAAGTCTATCGATGGTTTTTTGGATGATTTCTATAGAACGAATCAGTTCGATCTCGGTAGTCAGAGGGTTACTTTGCTCCGCCGCAGGAGTCAACTCTCCGATTTCTTTGCCCAATTCTGTTAAAGCAGAGCCCGGAGTCGTTTTCTTAAATAACAGCTTTCCTTCTGCTTCATAAACGGCTTTTTCCTGCAGCGTGCCGTAGGTGGTGAGTGCAACAACCGAGGCGAATACAGCTAAGGCTGGCAGCCACCTGCGCTTCAGAATCTGCCAGTATTCCTGAAATCCAATACCACTTTCAGTTGATTCCATCAGTTACTCCCGAAAAATGATTTTTTGTAAACTCTAACACCCTAGGGCGTGTTTTCAAACTATAACCACAACATCATGCAGGCGATCGTAATCATGGCTGTATAATTTGCAGCCAATTTCTCATATCCGATAGCAATACGTCTCCATTGCTTGAGTCGGTTGATAGCACATTGAACTATATTGCGTTGACGGTAGATTTCACGGCTAAAAATACGGCGACGTAGTTCATTTGAAGGTCCTGGGATGGTAAAACGGATACCGGGCGCGACTTAGATAACTACGGATGCGACGACCTGCGAGCGCCTTTGTCTCCTACGACTCTTTCAGGGGATTGACGCGACCGACCTGCACCAGAATGCGCTTACTGCTCATTGTTCCATCAATTGTTCTAAAAAAATTGACTCGTTACGTTGACAAGCGACTCAGAAGAAAAGTTATAGGTTTACCTTTACCCTCACTTTAACGTATCTGTATTTTGGTACTAAAACCACCACGAGAACGGCCTAGTTTTTCCTGTGATTCGCCTTCTTTTTTCCACCATAGCCGAGGGTTGGCGGGCACGAATCACGGTTCAATCGACGTAATGAACCGGACAGTCTAGCTTTCGGAGTTTGTCAGCATGGGCTTGTAGGCATTCTAAGACTTGTTTCCAAATATCGGCTTTGTGCCACCGATTAAACCGTGTTCCCACGATGCACCCACTTGCTATAACCTTCTGGCAGGTCTTGGCACGCAGACCGGGTTCTAAGTATCCAGACGATGCCATTCACAACCTGTCAGTGGTTATGACGCAGGCTTACCCGTTTTGGGTTGGAGCGGTGGAGGTAGCGGTTTTAACTTCTCCCACTGTTCGGTACTTAAGTCTCCAAGGGTTCGTCAAGACTCCTTGCCGGAGCTCGCCTATTTTCGAGGATCCAACGAGGCAAGAAAACACGCCCTAGGCTTTTAAACTCATTATTGAGGATATCCACTGTATCACTTAAGTCAATTACTGTTATGGTTTTAACACAAATGTTGTTAGCCATCCCCCTAAAGAAATATATTTTGGTTATAAATAAGTAAATAATTGTAAACTTATGGGCTATGGAACCAGTAGTAGGAGAAGATAAACGCAGTAATAACGCGGCATCTAATAATTTCATCTCAAAAAAATACTCTTAAAAAGGAAATTAAGAGAAGGGAAAGATTCTTGATAATCAATCCTTAATAATGTCACTTGAGTGAGGCCCTACGATTAAAAGGTTGATTAATTTCAGGGGACAGGGTGGTATAAAAAAATACCTCAGAATGAGGTACTCGATCTAGTTACGGTAAAGTTGTTGTCTGCATAGCGTCGGAGGAATATGATCATAAAAAAAATTAGCAAAGTGTTGGTGGGATTAAGAACCCGTCATTTTTTGGTAATCGATGCAATTTGTTTGGTGATCGCACCGTTACTGGCCTTGGCAATTCGTTTAGATGGTATATTGAATCTGGCTCCCTACTTACAGAGCCTAGCGGTAGTTACAGTATTATTTTTAGCAGTCAAGCTTACAGTATTTTATGCGGGGGGCTTGTACAAGCGTTACTGGCAGTATGCGGGTCTGGAAGAAATGGCACAAATAACGATGCTGATAGGTATATCCCTAGTACAGCTCGGCGTAAATACACAGACTATTAAACAGCCAAGACTTTACCCTTGTATGTCCACTTAAAAGGTTTG
>NZ_JAUBTF010000026.1:0-86127 GCF_036702355.1 Microcoleus sp. D3_18_C4 | reverse complement strand
AGTCATTAGTCATTAGTCATTAGTCATTAGTCATTAGTCATTAGTCATTAGTCATTAGTCATTAGTCATTAGTCATTGGTGATTAGAACCAAAAAATCACAACTAACAACTAAGCAATGCCCAATGCTTTTAGACCCCATCCTAAATTCCCAATTCCCAATTATCAAATGGTAGGACTTACAGTAATGGCGGAAACAACAAAGAATCACCTGTTAGAAATCAAAGAAATTGGCCAAAGTATTTGGATGGACAATTTGACTCGCGATCTGATCGAGTCCGGCGAACTCAAACAGATGATTGAAAGTAGGGGACTGCGTGGGATTACATCTAATCCGGCTATTTTTGAGAAAGCGATCGCGGGCAATGTGATTTACGACGCGGATATCGAAGCGGGCATCCGGGCGGGTAAATCTGTCATGGAGATTTACGAATCTCTGGTATTTGAAGATATCCGCAACGCTTGCGACATCTTCGCTCCCGTTTACGCAGAGTCGAAGGGTTTGGACGGTTACATCAGTATCGAAGTGCCACCGACAATCGCCAACGACACAGAAAGCACGATTAGCGAAGCCATGCGCTATTACAAAGCCCTCGGCAAAGAAAACGTGATGATTAAGATTCCGGGAACCGCTGAAGGTTTGCCCGCAGTCGAGCGAGTCATCAGCGAAGGCATTAACGTTAACGTGACTTTGCTGTTCTCCGTTGACAGCTACGTCGAAACCTTCTGGGCTTACATTCGCGGTTTGGAAGCGCGGGTGGCTAAAGGTTTGGATGTGAGCAATATTGCTTCTGTTGCCAGTTTCTTCTTGAGCCGGATCGACATCAATGTCGATGGCAAGATTGACGAGAAACTCAAAAATGTCACAGATATTTCCACAAAAGCTAAACTGGAAGCAGTGAAAGGGAAAGTGGCGATCGCCAATGCGAAGATAGCTTACCAGAAGTATAAAGAGATCGTAGCGAGCGATCGCTGGCAAGCTTTAGCAGCCAAAGGAGCGAAAGTGCAGCGCTTACTGTGGGCTTCCACCAGCACCAAAAACCCCAACTACAGCGATGTCATGTACGTCGATGAACTAATCGGCCCGGACACCGTTAACACTTTGCCACCGAACACCGTTGAAGCTTGTTTCGATCACTGCGATGTCGCACCCCGGATTGAGAACAACGTTGAAGAAGCTTACACCCTGATCGAAAGTCTCAAAGATCCCGACATAGACATCAACTTGGACAAAGTGATGGCAGACTTGCTCATCGACGGGATTGAGAAATTCGTCAATCCGTTCCAATCCCTGATGGATTCCTTGCAAGAGAAAGTGCAGAAGTTGTCGCCCGTCGCTTAGGCAGATATCTGTATCCTGAAAGGCAGAAGCATTTGGGAATCGGAGTAGATAATTATTTGGGTTCTTAAAGGCTGAGTTTTAAATCCTCTCTAGGAATTTTGAGATCAAGGGGTGTCAGAGTTCCTAGAGAGCAAAATCATCTGCCTCCTCTAGCAGTATTAAGAATCGATTAACTCTCTCACCCAGCAACTAGCAGAAATGACCGCAAACTATCATGGTGTCTTGGCAGGGTTGACAGCACTAGAACAAGGAAAATAAATAATGGTAACGCTACTTGAAAATCCACTGCGGGTCGGTTTGCGAAAAGAACGGGTGCCGGAACCACAAATTCTGGTAATCTTCGGAGCTTCTGGGGATCTCACCCAGCGCAAACTGGTACCTGCAATTTATCAGATGAAGCGCGATCGGCGCTTACCACCGGAAACTACCGTGGTGGGAGTAGCCCGCCGCCCTTGGAGTCACGATTACTTCCGCGAGCAAATGCGCGAAGGCATTGAAGAATTTGGCGGCGGCATTGGCAATGAAGAATTTTGGCAAGATTTCGCTCAAGGTTTGTACTACTGTCCCGGCGACATTGACAACCCGGAAAGCTATCAAAAACTCAAAGCTTTCTTAGCGGAGCTCGACGAAGAAAGGAGAACTCGCGGCAATCACATATTTTATCTCTCGGTTTCCCCGAACTTTTTCCCAGAAGCAATTAGGCAACTGGGCGCGGCTCAAATGTTGGTTGACCCAGCAAAACACCGCTTGGTAATTGAAAAACCCTTCGGCCGCGACTTGAGTTCGGCAAAAGCTCTCAACCGAGTCGTGCAGCAGGTTTGCCAAGAACAGCAAGTTTACCGGATCGACCACTATTTGGGTAAAGAAACTGTTCAGAATTTAATGGTATTCCGGTTTGCTAACGCGATTTTTGAACCGCTGTGGAATCGGCAATTTGTCGATCACGTACAAATTACAGTTGCAGAAACAGTAGGCGTAGAAGACCGAGCGGGTTACTACGAATCCTCTGGGGCGTTGCGGGATATGCTGCAAAACCACTTGATGCAGATTTTCTGTCTGACGGCGATGGAACCGCCGAATTCCTTGGACGCTGACAGCATCCGCACCGAAAAGATGAAAGTTCTGCAAGCAACTCGCTTGGCAGATTTGCATAACTTGGACTTCTCAGCGATTCGGGGTCAATATTCGGCGGGTTGGATGAAGGGCAAACCCGTGCCGGGGTATCACGATGAACCGGGGGTTGCTCCCAACTCGACAACGCCGACTTTTGTGGCGATGAAGTTTATGATTGACAACTGGCGCTGGCAGGGAGTGCCTTTTTACCTGCGAACCGGCAAACGGTTGCCGAAAAAAGTTAGCGAAATAGCGATTCAGTTCCGCGAAGTTCCGCTGCTAATCTTTCAGTCCGCGGCCCAACAAACTACTCCTAACGTTTTGACTATGCGCGTGCATCCGAACGAGGGGATTTCGCTGAGGTTTGAGGCGAAAATGCCGGGGCCGGATTTGCGGACGCGGACGGTGGATATGGATTTCAGTTACGGTTCTTCTTTTGGGGTGACATCTTCGGATGCTTACGATCGCCTGTTAATTGATTGTATGCTGGGCGACCAAACTTTGTTTACCCGTTCTGATGAAGTGGAAGAAGCTTGGCGGGTGGTAACGCCGGCGCTGATGGAGTGGGAATCGTCCAACGATCAAGATTTGGTTCCTAAATACGAAGCGGGTACTTGGGAACCGGCGGAAGCAGAACTGCTAATTAACAGAGACGGCCGCAAGTGGCGCAGACTTTAAGAGTGATTAGTCAGCAGTCATTAGTCATTAGTTATTGGTCAGCATTAGTATTAGTGATTAGCTAATAACTACTAACTCATAACTACTAACTCATAACTAATGACTAATGATCCATGACTAATAACCAATGGCTAATGACTGATAACAAAGGAGAGAAGATTTATGACGATGACACCTATGAAAGCTCCGCCTCTGGTTTCGCTACAAAGTCCTAAAGATGTGTCGATCGACCAAATAGAGGCCGAATTGAGTCAAATTTGGGAAAGTTACAGAGAATCGGGGTCGAAAGGGGATGTTCCGATCGCTAGTAGGGCAACAACTTTTACTTTTGTAGTCTACGAACCCGAAGAAACTCAGCGGTTATTAGCGGATCTGGGGTTTTACGACGGGCCGGTGGACGGTATTACCGGGCCGATGACGGCATCTAGCATTAGGGCGGCTCAAAAAGCTTACGGGCTGCCGAGAACTGGCAAGCCTAACGCTGAATTGCTGGCGACATTGCGGGAAGAAGTGGCTCGCAAAAATTCCAATGGCGAGGAGATGGGCTCTAGTGGTTTGGGTTCCGGGGGTTCGGGCGTGGCTGATGCGATCGTGGCTGCCAATCCCTGCCGGATTATTGCTCTGTGCCCGACTGCGGGGGAAGATACAGGCGTGCAGGCTCAAGTCGCTGCTTATTGTCCTGTCCACAAGCGCACCACGGGCAATCTGATCTGCTGCGAGTATATTACGCTCCGGGGTACGGAAGCGGCGCTGGAACGGGTGAGCGGCATCGTGACGGCGTTGACGATCCCGGATTTGCCGACGCTGCTGTGGTGGAAGGCGAACCCGGATGCCGATCGAGGTTTGTTCCAGCGGCTGGCGGCAGTTAGCAGTTCTGTGATTGTTGACTCTAGCAGCTTTGCTGAGTGTGAAGCTGAATTGCTGTTGATGCAAAGTCTGATCGAGGAAGGAATTCCGATCGCAGATCTCAATTGGCGCCGGCTGGCCGCGTGGCAGGAGTTGGCTGCTGAGGCTTTTGACGCGCCGGAACGTCGCGCTGCGATTCGCGAAATCGATCGGGTGACGATCGATTACGAACAAGACAATTCTACCCAAGCGCTGATGTATTTGGGTTGGCTGGCGAGTCGGCTTCAGTGGCGTCCGGTTGCTTTCAAACAGGAAGAGGGCGATTACCAAATCAAGCGAATTAAATTCGCCGGGCCCGACGAACGGGTTGTCGAAGCTGAGTTGGCTGCTATTCCTACTGCTGATTCGGGCGATGTCGCGGGCGATTTGATTGCTCTGCGTTTGAATTCTACAAACGAAAAGGCTGACTGCGGTACAGTGCTGTGTTCGGAAGCGGGTGGCTGTATGCGGATGGAAACGAAGGGCGGCGCTCAAACCGATCGGTTTAACCAGGTGAGTCCTCTGCTCGATCAGGTGACGGAACAGTTGCTGGGCCAGCACTTGCAGAGTTGGGGCCGAGATGTGCTTTACGAAGAAAGTTTGGCAGTGACGGCTCAAATGCTGAAGTTAGCTAAGCGGTAAAAAGAAGTTCGGCAACGGATTGTGTACCGGATGTAACGGATGTAACGGATGGATGGAATCAGGAGAAAGGAGAAAAAAATAAACAAGACGGATTGAGTTAATATTCAGTGGGGCAGGCAATGTCTGCCCTACTTTTATTCTTCTCTTTTCTTCCTTCGCGCTCTTGGCGTCTTCGCGGTTCGTTCAATAGTTATTATTAGAGCGGTTCGAGAGCAATACTCATAACTTTATCAACTGTCTATTTTTATGAGGAAAGATTGCATAAATCTTTGATTGATACAGAAACCGCAGATGCAAGACAGATTAACACAGATAAACGCAGATAATTTCCTGATTGGAAAGCGACTTAGGCAATCTTATCTATTATTTATTTTAACTAACTATAACTATGGCTTTAGTAATTGCTGGCGAACGCAGCGGTGCGGGAAAGACTACTGTAACGATCGCCCTTTTAGCTTATTTAATCCGCCGCGGCTTGAATGTTCAATCTTTTAAGGTTGGTCCCGATTACATTGACCCCATGTTTCACGCTTTTGTTACTGGTCGCCCCTGTCGGAATTTAGACGCAATATTAACCTCTGAATCTTATGTAAAAAAGTGTTTTTATCGTCATATTCAAGATGTCGATTATGCCTTAGTTGAAGGGGTGATGGGTTTATTTGATGGAGTGAGTCGAAAAACTCAGGAATCACGAAGGCACGACACGGATTTTGACACGGATACACGGATTAATTATCGAAAAGAAGAAGGCAATTATGATTTTTCCTTTGCTTCTACGGCTCATGTTGCTTATTTGCTGAATGTGCCGGTATTGTTTGTGATAGATTGCAGCAGGCTCTCTGGTTCTGTGGCTGCGATCGCCCACGGTTTTCGTTCTTTTAACCCTGACCTTAAATTCGCTGGTTTGGTGCTGAATCGGGTGGCGAGCGATCGACATTTGGAACTGCTTCAAGATGCTCTCCAACCGCTCAATTTACCTATTTTGGGCGTTTTGCGTAGGGATGAGGCTGTTACTATTCCCGATCGACATTTGGGGCTAATTCCTGCTGAGGAGTTGCCGAATCTTCATGCTGCGATCGATAAACTGGCTGATTTGGCTGCTGTTAGTTTTGACTGGGACCTACTTTTGCCTTTGTTGGCTGCCACTCGAAATGGGGGGGGTGAGGGGTCTGAGCAACTTTTGGCTAGGCACAGTCTCCCTTCGGTTATTATAACTAAAAAAGATGATGTTGTCAACTGTTCGGAAAAACAATTTGGAGTGAGGATTGCAGTTGCGCGCGATCGGGCTTTTAATTTTTACTATCAGGACAATCTTGATTTGTTGGAAGAGTTGGGTGCCGAGTTGGTATTTTGGAGTCCCCTTGATGATTCGGTTTTTCCTGACAATGTGCAAGGGTTATATTTTGGTGGTGGTTTTCCCGAAGTGTTTGCTCAAAAATTGAGCGGTAATGTTTTAATTCGGGATGCGGTAAGAAAGGCGATTTTTTCAGGAATGCCGACTTATGCGGAGTGCGGGGGTTTGATGTATTTGTGCGATTCTATTGTAGACTTCGATGGCAATTCTTGGCCAGGGGTGGGAGTGTTGGAAACTGTTGCTGCGATGGGAAAGCGTTTGACGCTGGGATACCGAGAAGCTGTGGCGGTGAGGGATAGTTCGGTGTTAACGGCTCTTGATGAGGTTTGGGGACATGAGTTTCATCGATCGCATTTAACTGTGGAACCGAGTAATCCAGTTTATCACAGTTGGAGGTATGGCAAGCGGGGGGAAGTTGAGGCGGTTGCTGAAGGTTGGGGAGTTTGTCAGGTACACGCTTCTTATTTGCATTTGCATTGGGGTGCTCGACCTGATATTCCGGCTCGTTTTTTGCAGCAGTGTGCTGATTTTGATTGTAAGGGTGTTTTGGGCGATCGAGAAAGCGAACTAGATTTTTTTATTTAATTAACCGCAGAGGACACAGAGAAGAGAAGAGAGCAGTGCGCTAAATTTGATTGTAAGGGTGTTTTGGGCGCTCGAGAAAGCGAACTAGATTTTTTTATTTAAACCGCAGAGGACACAGAGGGCACAGAGAAGAGAAGAGAGAGGATTTACTGTATTAGAATGTTCATGACGGATCAAGCTAGGGATGTTGGGATTTATGAGCGAATCAATTTCGACTAAGCAGTTATCCGCACAATGGGTGACACCGGAGAATTTTCGGCGTTACGGTCAAGTTATCTTTGCGGCTGTTGATGGCAAGTCTTTCGATGGTGAGGATGCTCAGTTAAGTTTGCAAAATGGTATTCCTAGATTTTACATTATGCGGCTGCACCATAAAGGTCGCAAGTTTGGCAAAATTACACGACACATTCAATGTACTCAGTGTTTGGGTTCTTTGGAGGGGAAGGATTGGTTGATGGCGGTTGCGCCTCCTGGGGATAGCTATAAACCGAGTTTAGAGGATATGGCTGCTTTTCGGATTCCGGGCAATTGTTTTATTAAGTTAGATGTGGGTACTTGGCACGCTGGGCCGTATTTTGATGCGGATTTTGTTGATTTTTACAATCTGGAGTTGAGCAATACTAATGTGGTTGACCATTTTACCTTTGATTTGGTAAAAAATCACAATCTGGAGTTTGAGATTGTCTGAGGTTGGCGGTTTGTAGTTGCGCTTTCTTTTTGGTGATTATTGTTATAGGTTGGTTTTTTGAGTAATATTTTTTAACAGCAGAGGGCGCAGAGGAGGAGAAGGAGGGGGTTCGCAAGTGATTGGGGAATTCTTTTGGTCTCACTAGGCTGAGTAGCAACTAGGAAGTATCGCGTTTACAAGTGTTAAATTTAGGTGCAATTGTCATGCCTGAGCAAAAGTATAGCATTGTTCTGCGGCAATGTCGTTTGTTAGGTGCGATCGACGATCGCCCAACGGTAGATATTGCTATCGATGATGACCAAATAGTTGCCGTTTCGCCGCACATCTCAGAATTTGGCGAACGCGAACTCGACATTCAAGGCAATTTAGTTAGTCCTCCTTTTGTGGAGTCGCACATTCATCTCGATTCGGCTTTGACTGCGGGGGAACCGCGATGGAATCAAAGCGGCACTTTGTTCGAGGGAATTCAAATCTGGGGGGAACGCAAGCAAAGTTTAACTCTGGATGATGTCAAAAAACGGGCTGTAGAAACTTTAAGGCTGCAAGCGTCTCAAGGGATTTTGTTTGTCAGGAGTCACGCTGATGTTAGCGAACCGACGCTGACTGCTTTGCAAGGACTTTTGGAAGTTCGAGAACAAGTCAAAGATTGGATGACTCTGCAAGTTGTGGCTTTTCCCCAAGACGGGATTTACGGAAGTCCAGAAAATGACAAACTTTTAGAGAAATCTCTGGATATGGGTGCGGATGCTGTGGGCGGGATTCCGCATTATGAGTTGACGCGGGAAGATGGGGTGAAGTCGGTTGAGCGAATTTTTGAACTTGCTGAAAAATACAATAGATTAATAGATGTTCACTGCGATGAAATCGATGATGAACAGTCGAGATTTTTGGAAGTTGTAGCAGCTTGTGCGATTAGAAGCGGGGCTGGTTCGCGGGTGACGGCTAGCCACACGACGGCTTTCGGTTCTTATAACACTGCTTATGCTTTTAAGCTGATGGGAAGTTTGGCAAAATCGGGAATTAACTTCATCGCCAATCCTTTAATTAATATCACCCTGCAAGGCCGCGCTGATACTTATCCCAAACGCCGTGGGGTGACGCGAGTTAAGGAATTGTGGCAGCAGGGATTGAATGTGAGTTTTGGCCACGACTGCGTGCAAGATCCTTGGTATAGTTTAGGTACGGGAAATATGTTGGATGTCGCTCATATGGCGGTTCATGTTTGTCAGATGACGGGAATGGCTGAGATTGCAGCTTGTTTTGATATGGTGACTGTCAACGGTGCTAAAACTCTCAATCTGGGAGATGATAATTATGGGATAGATGCGGGTAAACCTGCAAATTTGATTGTGTTGGATGCTGAGGATTGTTATGAGGCAATTAGGAGGCGCGCTGCGGTTCGCTATGTGATTTCGCGGGGTAAGTTGCTGGCGGAAACTGCACTTGCTAAAATTAGTTTTTATCCGGTTTGACAAACAATATTTGAAGCTGTTAAATTGTGAATCAAGGTGCTATTCCCGATGAGAGTCCGAGAAATTTACTAGAGCAATTGCTCCTGCAAGATGCTAAGGCTGGTAATTGCATAGTAATTCATTGCGGTACAGATAGATTGTTGGGAGATGCAGCGAGACTTATTGCTGTTTATGGCGGGAATTCTGAAGATTGGGATAAAATGACAAGTATTGAGGCTTTTGAAATTAATGGAGCTTCCGTACAAGTCCATTGGTTTCGGAACAGTCAGACTCTTCAAGATGTGGAGTTTAAGTTCAAGCGACAGTATCCCAAAACAGCCCCTAAAAATCTGTAGGTAATCAAGTTATGAAAATTCGTTGTATTGCTAATACGGGTGAATCTCTGCCTGAAACATATATAGATCCGCCACGCGGTTATACTAGAAAAGTTGAGTTGCCACTAACTATAGGCAAGGAATATGTTGTTTATGCTATCCGAGAATGGAAAGGCACTATTTGGTACTACATCTGCAATGATAATTACAGCTATTATCCTATCCATAATCCGGCACCGATGTTTGAAGTGGTTGACAGCAGGGTTTCTAAGTATTGGCGGTTTGAAGTTTCGCCCAATGGCTTGTTAATGATAGCGTTTGAACAGTGGTTTACTGACCCTTATTTTTATGATAAGCTAACGGATCAAGAAGAGGCGGAGGTTGAGATTTTTGAGAAGGTTAAGGAATTAATGGATGCTGAGGATTTTGCTTTGCCTCCGCTGGATGTTGCAGTTGAGAAGTTGCGGGAAACTGTCAGTGTTTGAGTGGAAAAGTGCGATAGTCAATTGATTTTGTTAACCAGCTTGACTCACACACCTCCAAATAGTATAAAATATCAAGTAGCAGAATCTTGTGAAATAAAATGGACGAAAAAGTTGAAATCAATAGAAGCTATGAGACACTAGACGGCGATGATGATGTTTTGTTATTGGGTCAAGCTACTTTTACGGTTCGCCGATTTAAAGAGCTAGCCTACAGTAAGTTTAACAAGATAATGCTTCAGACTTATGTAGCAGAAACTAACCAAGGTGAGAAATCGATAATTCAGTGGATACAATATCTGTCGATTAACGAAGAAACAAAAATTATGGGAGGGGATATAAACTGGAAATCGCCTCCAGAAGGAATTGATTGTCAAATTCTAAAAATTGGTTCCAAGGGTTGGCAAAAAGGAAAGCTTCAAATAGAACTTAATCAAACTTTGCAGTCTTGGCAAACGCAGGTCTGTATAAAGTTTTCTCCTGATGAACCACCAGAGCAAAAATCGCCTCTAGATGATATCAGACAATCCGAGGAATACAAAAAACTGCTCTAAAATAACTGACAACCCGATCGCGATTACAATACAATAATCGATCGCACTTATATCTGAACCTGAGATTTTAAACCGCAGATGAGGGCGGATGTACGCGGATGAACGCTGATGTTTTTTTGGGAGGGACTCATGGTAAATGTAGAAGAATATGTCGATCGCACCGCTGAACTGATAAACTTACCCTTAGACCCGGAACATCGTCCAGGCGTTGTGGTAAACTTCGAGAGGATAGCTGCGATCGCCCGACTCGTTACTGAGTTTCCTTTACCCCCAGAAGTAGAAGTCGCGCCGGTGTTTGAACCTTAGATTTTTAACCGCAGATGAGGGCCGATGAACGCAGATGAACGCAAATGTTTTTTAGATAAGGCTGATGCGGTTGCTACGGCAGCGGCGGTTAAATGTGGTAAGGTTACGGCTACAGTGGCGGTAAATGCTGCTTTGGAACGGATTGCTGTTAAGGATAAAGCTTTTAATTGCTTTACTGCAATCACTGCATCAAGCGCACTCGCAGCAGCCGAAAAAATAGATAATTCCATCGCAAATAACGAAAACCCAGGCCCTTTAGCAGGCGTTCCCTTCGCTGTCAAAAACCTGTTCGACATCGGCGGAATTACTACTCTAGCTGGATCAAAAATCAACGCTGACAATCCTCCGGCTACCCAGGACGCGGCGGTGGTAGCCCGACTCAAACAAGCCGGGGCTGTGCTCGTAGGTACTCTTAACATGGATGAGTACGCCTACGGTTTCGTCACCGAAAACAGCCACTACGGCCCGACTCGCAATCCCCACGATACTACGCGCATCGCCGGCGGTTCCAGCGGCGGTTCCGCAGCAGCAGTCGCCGCCGGTTTTGTACCCTTCACTCTCGGTTCTGATACTAATGGTTCCATCCGCGTACCGGCTGCTTTGTGCGGTGTCTTTGGGTTTAAGCCTACTTACGGCCGTTTGTCAAGGGCTGGCGCTTTTTTATTTTCGAGTAGTTTGGATTGTGTCGGGCCGTTTGGGCGATCGATCAGAGATATGGCGCTGCTGTACGATATCCTGCAAGGCCCTGATTCTCGTGACCCAGTTTGCACTCAACGCCCGCCAGAACTTTGTTCGTCGCAGTTAAATCAAGGCATCGAAGGATTGCGAATTGCTGTTGCTGACGGGTATTTCGCCACAGGGGCCGAACCCGAAGCAATGGATGCTGTAGAAATAGTTGCTAAAGCCTTGACAAATGTTTTGGAGTGTGGTATAAGCACAGAAAAAACAACAAACCCCCCAAAAATAGGGGGGCTTGCAACTGTCAGCATACCGGAATCCGATCGCGCCCGGGCTGCGGCATTTATCATTACCGCCTGCGAGGGCGGAAACTTGCATTTAGACAATTTGCGATCGCGCCCTCAAGACTTCGATCCGGCGACGCGCGATCGCTTTTTAGCGGGAACCCTGATCCCTGCGACTTGGTACTTGCAAGCCCAGAGATTCAGACAGTGGTACCGCGATCGAATTCGCGAAATATTCCAACACACAGACATCATCCTCGCACCCGCAACCCCGATAGCTGCCCCTGAAATTGGCGTCGAGAAAATGGTAATAGCCGGACAAGAAATCTTAGTGCGTCCCAATCTCGGACTGTTCACCCAACCCCTATCGTTTATTGGCTTGCCCGTTCTTTGCGTGCCCGTACAGCGGCCCGGCGCTTTGCCCTTGGGGGTACAAATTATTGGTGCTCCCTACAGCGAAGCGGTGATTCTCCGAGTCGCTGCGGTACTAGAATCGCAAGGCATTATATCTGCCGAATCAATTTAGTGCTAATAATTCTAGGGCTTGTTATTGCGGTGAAAGCGTCTCTTAGTCCTTCTGGCAATAGCTTTGCGCTTCTGCTTTTCCAACGGAGTTTCAAAGTGGCGGTGCTTTCTCATGTCGGGGAAAATACCCGCTTTAGAAACTTGTCGCTTAAACCGTCGCAGGGCTGACTCAATCCCTTCATTTTCGCCTATTACAACTTGGGTCATTATTTCTCCTTAGTGTTTGTCAGATCAAGTTTTATCATATCAAGGTTTTTGACCGCGCGACCTGTTGAAGGTCGGGCGATCGGTCAAAACCCCAAAATTATAGCAAATCCGCTGCCATCACCGCTCTTGATTATTTAGTTTGCACAGCCAGACTTTCTATGTCAAGGCGCCAATTATATTCGCGCGGTTGAATCGGTTTGGGCTATCAACTGATTTTCCTGCCGCAGGTAAGCTTGAATAAACGGGTCTAATTCGCCGTTCATCACATCTGCGATGGCGGTTGTTTCTACTCCAGTACGCAAATCCTTGACCATTTGATAGGGGTGAAAAACATAATTGCGAATTTGCTGGCCCCAAGCCGCCTCCACCATGTCGCCGCGAATCTCGGCAATTTCCGAAGCCCGCTGTTCCTTAGCAATCACCAACAGCCTAGCCTTGAGTAATGCCAAAGCTTTTTCCTTGTTTTGCAACTGACTGCGTTCTTCCGTGCAACGGACGGCCAAACCGGTAGGAAGGTGAACGATGCGGACTGCGGTTTCTACCTTGTTAACATTTTGCCCGCCCTTGCCGCCCGCGCGGGAAGTAGTTACTTCCAAATCTTTTTCGGGAATGTCCAACTGTACGGATCGATCGAGAATTGGCATCACTTCGACGCCTGCAAAACTGGTTTGACGCTTGTCGTTAGCATTAAAAGGCGAAATTCTGACCAAGCGGTGAGTGCCTTTTTCCGATCGCATATAACCGTAAGCGTAACGGCCGACAATTTCCAAAGAAGCAGATTTAACACCTGCTTCCTCTCCCTCGGAAATTTCCATTAAATGTACTTTGTAACCTTGACTTTCCCCCCAGCGGGTGTACATCCGCAGCAGCATTTCGGCCCAATCTTGAGCATCTGTACCGCCGGCCCCGGCGTTAATTGTCAAAACAGCGCCGCCTTCATCGTAGGGCCCAGATAGTAATTGTTGCAGTTCCCACTGGTCGAGTTCCCGGGTTAACTGAGAAAGACTCGATGAGGCTTCTTGGAACAGGGACTCGTCGGCTTCTAACTCCAGCAGTTCTAAAATAGCTTTAGCATCTTCTAAGCTAGTTTGCCAATTGCTGTATTGTTCTAAGTGAGATTTGAGGTCATTGAGTTCTTGGAGAGTTTCTTGAGCTCGATCTTGGTCGTCCCAAAATGCTGGTTGGGCGCAGATTTGCTCTAAGTCTTGAATTTTGGCTGTAAGTGCGGGGATGTCAAAGATAGTCCTGGGTTGTACCCAGTCGATCGGACAATGTTTCGATATTGTGTTTGATGTCTAGAACTTCCACTGTGAGTTCTCCTAGTTGTGGGGTGTATTTTTGAGTTTAGCTGAAATTTCGACATTTCAGCAACTAATCCGTGTATCCATGTCCAAATCCGTGTCGTGCCTTCCTTGTTATATATACTGCGAACCTGTTGAATTGAAAGTTTTACCGCATTCGTGAGCGCATACATCCAACCTTTTAGAACAGGAAAAACTTTTTGTGAGGTCTTCGCGAAACCAATCTCTGGCGATCGCATCTTTCACCGATTGAGTTCTGAGAGAATTAAAGCCATTTCCGTACTTTTCAATTAAAGCCAGCATTTGCGGTCTGTAAGTGTGGTTATAAACAGCGTATTTAGTATGGCTTACCCAACAGCAAGGCCAGAGTTCCGCTTCAAAACTGATGAAAATCTCTTGGGTGGCTTGAGTTTGACAGCTAATTTCTACATTTCGGTAGTAATTGTTTAGGCTGCCAAATTTTTCTACAGCTTGGATAAATTGGTCTCCCTGGGGATTTTTATATTGTTCCAAGGATGGGGGTTGGAGTTCTTCGCTGGCTCGCTTTGGTGGGACAGAAGGAGTTGGTTCTGGTGCTTGAGAGGTTTCGATAGCTATAGCTTGATACCAAGCATAATTTGCTTTTTCTGGTTGCCCCAACTGTGTCAAAACTTGAGCTAAATTGCGATAAGCTCCGGCAAAATTGGGTTTAAGCTCGATCGCCTTTTGGTAATAAGCACTAGCTGGCTGCCACTGTTGCTGTTGAGCATAAAGACTGCCGACATTAGCATAAACTTCTGGAAAATTAGGCTGAATTTTGAGGGCCTTGGCGTAACAGTCTGCTGCTGCTTGCATCTTCCCCAAACCTTGAACAGCATTGCCTAAAGTTTTCCATGCTGCTGCAAAATTAGGTTGAATTTTTAGGGCTTGTTGGCTGGCTGCGATCGCATCTGAGAGCAGTCCTTGTTTCAAACAGTCCTCAGCTTGTTTGTGCAACCCAACAGCCGTCTGTGTTTGATTTTGAGGGGCTGACGCATTATTTGTTGCTGGTTGGTTGGGGCGATCGCTCTTAGCCTCTACCTGAGAGTTTTCTGCTTTTTGAGGCTGTTGATTGGCGGACTCTTTGTCATAAATCTCTTTCGCTACAAAACGAGAGGTTGCTTTCGGTACAAACTCGACAAATCCTAGTTGTTGGGCTAAATCGCGTGCTGCTTCTACTTGGTGCTGGTTGTGTTCAAATATCAAGTAGTGCCATACAGCTTTTCCGCCAGCTTGGATGAAGGCATTAACCGACTGCATTATCCTGTCCCAGTTGGTATTTTGGCGGTAGATGCTGTTAGTATCGGCCAACCCGTCGATACTAAAAATTACGCGATCGTGTTCTCCTGTCATCGCTTTTGCCAGGGCTTGCCACCAGTCAGGGTTTCGTCCGCTACCGTTGGTGTACAGGCAGATATGAGGAACTCCCATGCGGTGCAAATATTCGATCGCCGGAATTGTGGTATTGCTAGTCATAGCATCGCCGTAGTTGCCGCACATATACACCAAATCCAACTGAGAGCAAAACTCTTGTGGGAAAATTCTCTCAATATCCTCCATCTTTAATTCCGCCCCCGGCAAAATCGGGTTGCCGGTGCGGGGACACTGCGGACAAGCTGCATTGCACCTGGAGGTAATTTCTACGCTGACTCTCCTAATATCTTCATATTTTAAGTACATGAGTTTTCCCCGATTAATTTGTGATTAATATTGAAATCGCGATCGACACAATTAGATAGCAAGAGTTTTGATTGAGTGATTAAAAAGTAAAATTATACCTTATGTCTGCCCGCTGTGAACATGATATAAGTTTTTTGTATGAGGGACAGAGGAAACGAGGACGACTATCTTGATTCCAAATCTTAATAAAAAAAAACCGCGGCAGGATGTCGATCGAGCCGCGGTTTTTTTTAATAAGCTAAAGTTTCAATTACTCGCGGCCGTTGAGAGCAATCAGCAGGCGCAGAATAAAGATGAACAAGTTGATGTAGGTCAAGTACATCGACAGAGCAGCGGGCAAATACTGGTCGTCGCGGTAGCTGCGGGGTAATATGTAAAAATCGACGATCGCAGCGCCGGCAAATATAAACACGCCGATGCCAGAAATGCCAATTTCCAACCAGGTTGGGGTGTAGACGCCAAATAGAGAGAGCAGAAACTGACCGCCAACGACGACTAACAAAGCAATGACACCTAAACTGATAGTTTTGGTGAGGGCCATGCCGTCTTGTTCAGAAAGGTTGGAGCCAATTTGGCGGGCGGCGATAAAGGTAATGCCACATCCAAGTGCAGCAAAACCAATACCGGCGATGCCGACGCCTTCGCTTCTGAGGGCTATAGACACCAACCCGCTGAGGGTGTAGCCTGTAAGCAAGCTGTAGGTTGCCAGCAGAGGCAAGGCGGTATTTTTGTTACCTTGTTCGGCTGCGCCGCGGGCGACAAAGAACAGAATTAATTGTAGGACGATCGCAGCAATGAAGGTGGGAAAGAAGATCCCGGGATAGTTACGAATCACTCCGAGGCCGCCGTAGGTGCCGACAGCAGTTAAGACAAGTCCGCCGCCCACGAAGGGGAGAGCGTTGGAGATGACGTTCGGGCCTACCAGCGCGTGGTTTTTGGCCTCGCGCACGGCTTCGCGGAAATTGCTAGTGTTACTCACGAGGATTTACCTAATTTTGGCTGAGAATTGCTATCTATTATTGTGACAGCTTTACACTTTGTTTGCAAAACCTGAAAGAGTTTAAAGATTTGATAAAGAACGGGGGTGAAATCACTCCAAACCAGGGATCGATTGTTTATAATCGACTGCGTATAGGTCTGTGCCGTGTCGCTGTCTCGCACCGTTGCGCCTCGCGGCAAAGCTATAATTGAGTTTAAAGGGTCGGCGCTATCTGCGGCCAAGGGCTAGCTTAAAGTCGATTAAATCGCAAATAGCTGATGTAAATCAATTTTGGATGGGGGATTTACGATTGGGGATTAAGGAGTATATGCTAGAGGCAGGGATCACAGTTGATTTTAGGTTTTTGATTTGCGACTTAGTTGAAACTAGAGACCAGAAACTTCAATAATCTAAAATATAAAATATAAAATCTAAAATCTAAAATCTAAAATCGGTTCCGTTAATTGCTAAGGTAGCTCACACAGTAGCTCAGACAGAGGATAACCAGAAAATTAATGAATAGATCGAGTTCTATCGACAAACTGCTAAATAGGTAATTTCCAATGCCCACCTTTTTTGAGCGAAAATTATTGCCCCCTACAGCCGGGATTTTATTGGCTGTCGCCGCCATTATTTCCGGCGGTCAAGCTGCCGTTGCAGCTAATGTCCAAGCCGTTTCTACCGCTGCTTCCTGGCAGGGTTCAGAAAATTTGCTGCTGGCTCAGACCGGTCAACTCCCCCAAAGTACAATTTCTTCAACCCCGAACCGGGGGACGGAAAACCGCGTACCTCTGCCCGTAAGAATTCCTGAGCCTTCGGCGGTGATAGGGCTGGGTTTAGTTGCGGGTTCGCTGGCAGTGACTCGCCGGAGAGTGAGAGTTAAAAATTAGACTTTTTTTGGCAAAAAGTCTAATTTTTGGATTTTTAACCGCAGATAAACGCGAATAAACGCAGATAAATGTGGCTATCAGGATTTTAGCCGATCGCGTCGCGCAGAGCATTTTTAGTCATAGCTGCGATCGACTGTTCGGTAGCTTTCGGCAAGTGATAGTATTTCCCTCCAGAAGTCTTGGCCAATTCCTTCGCAAAGCCAGTCGAAATAAACTTGCTCTCGGTATCAATCACCAGCAACTGCATTCCCAACCCACGAATTTTGGCAGCAATTTCTAACAATTCTTTCTTAATATCAGGCTTTTCTCCATCTACAATCGGTTCGCCCAAAGAACGAGCCAAAGGAATATTACCTCGTCCGTCAGTAATGGCGACAATCGCAACTTGACCGATATCTCCAGACTGCCGCGCGTTGACTCCCACCCGCACTGCTTGAGTCAAACCGTGGGCCAGGGGAGAACCGCCGCCGCAGGGCAACCGTTCCAAACGCTTGCGGGCCAAGGCTATCGAGCGAGTCGGCGGTAGCAGCACTTCTGCTTGTTCTCCGCGAAAGGGAATGAGAGCAACTTGATCGCGGCTTTGATAAGCTTCTGTGAGTAGCTGCATGACTGCACCTTTGGCAGACTGCATCCGGTTGAGGGCCATCGAACCCGAAGCATCGACGACAAACACGACTAGAGCTCCAGCTTTTCTGGCCAAACGCTTCGCCCGAATGTCTCCCTGTTCGACAAATACACGGCGCTGAACCCCCTCTTGCCCCCCCTTACTAAGGGGGGGTTGACTCGCTTCTTGCCCCCCCTTACTAAGGGGGGGTTGGGGGGGGTGAGAATTCCTGTCGCGGCGGGCTTTTTGGTAGGGTGCGGCGGCTCTGAGGGTAGCGTCAACGGCGATGCGGCGGACGGGGCCTTTGGGTAAGACTGGCTTGACGTAACGGCCTCTATCTTCCGAGAAAATGGTGCTGCGGCTGCCGGATTTGCCTTGTTTGTTGGCGGATTGTTGGGCGAATAAAAGCACGCTGGGGTCGAGAATTACGCCTTCGGGGTCGAAGAGAAATTCTTCGGGAATGGTATCTTTTTCTGGTTCTTCTTCAGGTTCCGGGTTGTCTTCATCCTCTTGGTCTTCTTCGTCTTCTTGCTCGTTTTCTGGTTCGTCTTGTTCTTGTTCTGACTGCTTTTGGGGAGGCGGTGGAGGGGGAGGAGGAGGAGAGTTTTCGTCTGGGGGAGTTTGGATGATGGTGGCGCGGGGTACGATGACTAATTCTACGGCGCGGCGCAAGTCTTCGGCGTTAACTTCTGTGCGTCCTTCGATGGCGGCGGCGGCTTTGGCGACGCGGACTGCGAATATTTCGGCGCGGTGTCCTTGAACGCCACCCCGGATGGCTTCTTCTACTAGGTAGGCAATTTGTTCGCGTTTAATGCTGACATCTTTGAGCCATTCTCTGGCTAGGATGATTTGGGTTTTGAGGTTGTCGGTGTCTTCGCTGTATTGATTGAGGAATTCTTGGGGGGAGCGGGAGTAGGATAAAGCTTGTTCTACTGCATAGACTCTTTCTTCTAGTTCGAGTGCTGCATCGGCTGAAAGTACGATCGCGATGCGATCGAGCAAATGTTCTCTCAGCGGCCCTTCTTCGGGGTTGTAAGTGGCGATAAATAGAGGTTTGCAGGGGTGTTGGAAGCTAATGCCTTCGCGCTCTATTTGGTTGCGCCCTTCGGTTAATACTGTTAGCAGTTGGTTGGAAATATTGTCATCGAGGAGGTTAATTTCGTCTACATATAGTACGCCTCGATTTGCTTGGGCTAAGAGTCCGGGTTGAAATACGGTTTGGCCGAATTTCACTGATTGTTCGACATCAACTGAACCTAAGAGTCTGTCTTCGGTGACACCCAAAGGAATTTGAATGAATGGTGTGGGAATTATTTCAGTAGTTAAGGAATTAGTATCGGTGGTGTGGGCATCTTGCCCGCCATTTTCTGGTAACAAGCCTGATGCTTGTTCTGCAAGAATATCATTAGGTTCGGCGTTGCAAAAAGAATCTTTAACAATTTCAATGGGTGGCAGTAAGGAGTGCAAGGCGCGGGCCATTACTGATTTTGCTGTGCCGCGGCGGCCTGCGATCGCAACTCCTCCCAATCCGGGATCGACTGCTGCTAAAAGCAGGGCTAATTTGATTGCTTCTTGCCCGACTACGGCGGTGAGGGGAAAGGCTGTGGTGGAAGGGCTAAGGTTGACTGCGGGCATAGGATTTTCGGATGTAAAAATTTGAACTTAATGTTTAGCTTACTTCTTGGAGTATTTTAACTTCTAGGGGCAGAATCACGGTAAAAGTTGAACCGACTCCTATTTCTGATACTAGCTCGATTTTGCCTTGGAGCAGCGTGACGAGCCGCGATACTATTGCTAATCCCAGGCCGGTGCTTTCGGCAGGAAAGAGCTGTTTGCCGGCTTCTCCTGCTTGAAAGAAGGGGTCAAAGATGCGCTTTGTATATTCGGGGGCGATGCCAATGCCGGTATCTGTAATTGCGATCGCCCAATTTCCTTCTCCAGCAGGGTGGCAACTTAATTCGATGCTACCAGCTTCTGTATAGCGAATGGCATTGCTCAGCAGGTTGATCAGAATTTGTTGCAGCCGCCCAGAGTCAGAGATTACTTGTGTTGGGCCGCAGTCGCTGGTAACAGCGAGCTTTAGTCCTTTAGCATCAGCAATTGGCTGCATCATTTCTACTACGGTGTTAATTACCGATCGTACATTAGTTCGCTGCAGGTTAAGTTTAATTTTTCCGGCATCGGCGCGAGAAAGTTCTAGCGTGTCATTAATCATGCGGAGCAACTGTCTGCCGTTACGCAATACTCGCTCGATATGTTCGATGCCGGGGAGGGTATCTTTGACTTGTGATTGCCATTTTTCTTTTCGCAGGAATAGTTCGGAATAACCAATAATTGAGTTGAGAGGAGTTTTGAGTTCGTGAGCCAAATGGTAGACGTTTTCTTGATGGACGCTGACAAGGCGAGAGAGTTCTTGATTGGTGAGTTGTAACTGAGTTTGAATTTGTTGAAGTTCCAGCAGCCTCTGAGCAACGTAGCTATTGAAACACTGGGCAATTGCTTCGTCTACTACGGCATCTATCAGCCGAAAAGCTCTGAATACGTCGGTGGTGGTTCCTGCTAGCAAATCTGCTTCTAATTGGGAGAATATTACTTGACGCAATAAGTGGTATTCGCGGGCTACTTCTGCGGCGTCGTAGCCTTGTTCGGCTCTGAGAAATCCGTGATCTAAACTGGCTTCTATTATTACTTTTATTTCGCTGTGTTGATATTGGGAAAGCACTGTGGCCATCGCCGCCAGCAGGTGAGGTATGTGATTCTCGATTGCTGAGTGCGGTAAGGCGTCAGCGGTTTCAATTTTCCGATCCTGACGAACTGCTTCAATCCAGTTTTGGACGATAGTATCGGTTTTGTCGGCGAGCACTTGGCTGTAGTCCATGATGTCTGCGTGGGGGTTGAGTTTGGCAGAGATTGCCCATGCTTCATTGTAGTTGAGCGATCGCCGGATCGCCATACCAAACTTCTGCCGATCACGACCCTCCCAAAAGAAGTAGTTTTGAGGTGATTTTTTCCGTGTACCGGAGAGCTCTTGATGAGTCGCTCCCAGCTTGTTGCTGCCAAAATCAGCACTTAAATTTATTGACAGAAGAGCCAGAAAGTAGTATATTCACTCGAACCGAGACTTTTTAATTTTTAAGTTCTATTATTTTCAGGGGACTAAATGGAAAACGTGCAAGCTGTGATTGCTGCAACAACATTTATATGTGTAGTTTTCTTAATAATTACAGAATGGATACACCTCACAGTTGCGGCATTTCTGGGAGCGGTGATTCTGGTTTTTACCCACGTGATGACGTTAAACAACGCGATCGAATATATCGGTCGGAGTCACGCCACCCTGGGCTTATTTTTCGGAGTCATGGTAATGGTGAGAGCCTTTGAGCCTACCAAAGTATTCGAGTATTTGGCAACTCAAATTGTGCTTTTGGCTAAAGGCAAAGGCAAAAATCTCTTACTGGGTATTGTCGCAATTACTACCCCAATTTGTGCTGTTTTGCCCAATGCCACGACAGTCATGCTGCTAGCACCCTTAATTCCGCCAATGGCAGAAGAAGTCGGTGTAGATTTTGTGCCGTTACTGATTTTAATGGTATTTGTAGCTAACAGTTCGGGACTGCTGACAATCGTGGGCGATCCGGCGACATTCATTGTCGGTGATGCTATTAACATGAGCTTTGCAGATTACCTGGTAAAGTTAAGTTTGGGCGGGGCAATTGCAGTAGGAGTGATAGTAGTTATGTTGCCTTGGCTGTTCCGCGAAATTTGGAACAAAAAGTTAGACGATTTGGAACATTTGCCGCACCCAAAAATCAATCACCCACGAGTTTTAGCAGTGGGCGGTGTAATTATAGCTTTCGTGCTGACATTTTTTGTAATAGGAGAGTCTCTGCCCGTGCCTATTTCACCGGCAGCCGTTGCTTTGTTGGGGGCTGCTTTGGCAATGCTTTTAGCTCACCATTCCCAAATTGATTCTGTTAATAATATTTTGCGGGATTTAGATTGGAGCACGCTACTATTTTTTATGTCTATCTTTGTGCTGATTGGCGGTTTGGAAAAAACCGGAGTAATCGGCAGTATATCTGGAATATTAGCAGTGATTTTAGGTAAAAATATTTTTCTTGGTTCTTTAGTTTTGTTATTTTTTGTGGGTTTGATGTCGAGCGTGGTGCCAAATATTCCGCTGGTAGTGGCGATGGTGCCGCTGCTAAAACAGTATGTTGTCAATGTCGGGCTCGCACCGGCAGAAGTGCTGGCGCCGGATTTTGCAGGGCAGTTTCCACCTGCTGTGCTGCCGCTGTTTTATGCGATGATGTATGGAGCCACTTTAGGAGGAAATGGCACTTTGGTAGGAGCTTCTTCTAATATAGTGGCAGCGGGAATTTCTGAACAGCACGGACGCCGGATTTCTTTTCAAACTTTTCTGCGTTACGGGCTTTCTGTGATGGCTGTGCAATTAATAAGTGCGGCTGTTTATGTAACTCTTCGGTTTCTGATTTGAAGGAAGAAGGAAGAAGGAAGAAGGAAGAAGGAAGAGAGAAGAAGTCAGAAGTCAGAAGTCAGAGGGAAGAGGGAAGAAGTCATAGGGAAGAGGGAAGAAAAATTGGTTGGTAATACTAAAGCATCTAAAATCCATCCAATTCTAAGGGGAAAATTACAGTGAAGGACGAGCCAACTCCTACTTCAGACACTAATTCGATTTTACCTTGCAAGAGCTTAACTAATCGAGCGACAATTGCTAGCCCTAAGCCGGTACTGTCAGGAATGCCAGAGCTTAGGGAGTTGTCGGCTCGAAAATAGGGTTGAAAAATCCGCTCGCAGTCTTCGGGAGGAATGCCAATTCCTGTATCTGAGACAGTTACTGTCCAATATTTATCTGGCAAAAGTTCGCTTTTTATGGTAACAGTACCGGCTGTGGTGTAGCGAATGGCGTTGCTGGTTAAGTTTGTGATGATTTGCTGCAAGCGCAAGCAATCTGTCACCACTTGATCGTCTGAGAGATGGCACTCAACAGCTATCTCTAAACCTTTGGCTTTCGCTAAAGGCTCGATTATTTCAACAACAGTGGCGAGTACATCTGGCAGTCTGATTGGCGCTAGTTGTAATTTTATTTGTCCGGCTTCGTACCGCGAAATTTCCAGAGTATCGTTGATCAATCTCAGTAACAGTCTGCCGCTGTTAAGGACTCTATCAATATGTCCTATATTGGGTACCGAACCTTTAATTTCTGAATAATTTTGTTGCTGGCGCAAAAACAAATCTGAGTAGCCGATAATAGAGGTGAGGGGAGTTTTTAATTCGTGAGCTAAGTGAGATAAGTTCTCTTGATTGGCGCGAACTAAGCGAGTCAGTTCTTGATTTGTAAGTTGCATTTGGTTTTGCAAATCCTTTAGTTCTTGGAATCTTTCCTGGGTAAAGGTTTGGAAACATTTAGCAATTACTTCGTCGAGGGCCGTGTCAATTAAGCGGTAAGCTCTGCTGACTTCGGCGGCAGAGGCTTTTAACAATTCTGGCTCTAAAGCATCGAAAATTACCCAGCGCAGCAAGCGGTATTCCCGCGCAATTTCTTCGGCGTCGTAGCCTTGTTTTGCCCTGAGAGTTCCGTGTTCTAAACTTTTTTCTACGAGTGTGCGAATGTCGCTCTCTTGGGATTGGGAAAGCATGGTTACGATCGCGTGTAGTACCATTGGAACGCTGTCGCGCACGCCATTGTAGGTGAGTTCCTTAGCGGTTTCGAGTTGGTCGTCGGAGCGTACAGCTTCGATCCAGTTTTGTATAATTATGTCAATTCGATCTTGCAGCGCGAGGCTAAAGTCTCTCATGGCTCAAGTAGAGAAAGAAGTGGCCGATCGCATTTTATCTCTCTAGGTGAGTTTAATTAATTAACTTTTGGAATTTTCTCTCAACTTTGGAGCTTTGCCGATCGCAAATAGCTACTCCTCAAGACATATTGACAAAATGAAATGCTCGTGCTACCTTGATTGAAATTGGCTTAAAAAGTCAAGCCTAATCGAGCACCGCGCAATCAAACCAAGCGTGTGGCTGGAGCGGAGGAACCAATTTTCGGGGCTAATTTCTACAAAATTAAAAAGCAAAGTTAAAAATTTCCCAGTTTGAGTGAGTGTAATTTTTAACCTTTAATTATGTAGAGAAGGACATCTCTCAGTCCTAGCCCGTCAGCTAACTTCGCAGGCATTGAGAAGAGACTGAAAAGCCAAATTTCTGAACAAGATAGTTTGGCTTCGTCAGTGTCTCAGGTTGGTATTGTTCAAGATTCTTGTACCTGCCCTGACTCTGAAGGAGATTGAAATGTTCATACACCTTAATTTATCTGCGATCGTACTTGCAGGAGTTGCAACGTGGAAGCGGGTCAAACCCGTTGTTATCCGAGATGCAGTTTTGTTGCCGGCGGCTGGTTTTTTGGGAATTCTTGGCTTGTGGTGGATTGTTGCCAGCTTCAACAGCGATTTGATTCCCACTCCCTATCAGGCTTTAATAGCTAATTTAGATTACATATTGCATCCATTTTACCAGCGCGGGCCTGGAGATTTAGGCATTGGCTGGCTGCTGCTAGCGAGTTTGCGGCGGGTGTTGGTGGGATTTTTGCTGGGTGCAGCAGTTGCGATTCCCGTGGGATTTCTGATCGGGATGTCGAAACCGGCAATGATGGCGCTCAATCCGCTGATTCAAATCTTCAAACCGGTGTCGCCGCTAGCGTGGCTGCCGATAGCTTTATCGATTTTTAATTTAGCAGAGCCGTCGGCAATTTTTGTCATATTCATTACCTCTTTGTGGCCGACAATTATCAACACCGCTTTGGGAGTTTCTAGCGTTTCCCAGGATTATCTGGATGTGGCGCGAGTGTTGGAAATGCCGCGCTGGAGGCGGATTACCAAGATAATTTGGCCGGCGAGTTTGCCATACATTTTTACAGGTTTGCGGATTAGTTTGGGGATTGCTTGGCTGGTGATTGTGGCGGTGGAAATGCTGACAGGTGGTGTGGGAATTGGCTTTTTTGTCTGGGATGAATGGAGCCGTTTGAACCTGAGTTCAGTATTTTTAGCGGTGTTTGTAATTGGCTTAACTGGATTGTTGCTCGACGCTGCGGTTGACAAAGTTCAGGAATTGGTAACGCATCGCTCGGTCATTAATCATTAGTCATTAGTCATTAGTCATTAGTCATTAGTCATTAGCTAGCTAAAAGCTTAGGGCTTTTGATGACGGACATTTAGCTATTAGCGATCGAGAATTAAATATGAGTGACAAGTTTTCCAATGAATGGAAGCGCCGAGAGTTTTTGCAAGGAATGGGCTCGGTGGCGGCGGGAATGGCTTTATCTGGTTGTGCAATTAGCGCGGATCGATCGGCAAAAGGGCTCACAGAAGAAGCCTCAGCCGTAAAGCCGGTTGTCGATTCCCGAACCTTAGAAAAACCCAATTTAACCGTAGGATACGTGCCGGTTAACGATTGTGCACCATTTGCGATCGCCTGGAAAAAAGGCTTTTTCCGCAAATACGGTTTAAACGTCACACTCAACCGCGAAGCAAGCTGGGCAACCTCCCGCGACGGCGTAATCTTCGGCCGCCTCGACGCATCCCCAGTTGTATCCGGCGCCGTCACAAACGCCCGAGTTGGCGCCGAAGGAGCGCGCCACGCACCCCTGTGCGCGGCAATGACAATTCACCGCCACGGCAACGCCATGACGATGAACAAAGCTATGTGGGATTCCGGTTTGCGCCCGTGGCACGAATACAACGGCAATTTGGAAGAATTTGGCAAACAATTTCGAGCCTTTTTTGACAGTCAGCCGTCGGAAAAAAGAGTTTGGGCAGTGGTTCTGAGTTCTGCGATTTACGAATACTTTGTCCGCTACATATCGGCGGCTGCCGGTGTCGATCCGTTCAAAGAATTTCGGGTAATTATTGTGCCGCCGCCGCAGATGGTAACTAATATCAGGATTGGCGCGATGCAGGCTTACATGGTGGCAGAACCTTGGAATACGCGGGCAATTCAAGGCAATTTGGGAGTGGGTTTTACCTTTGTGCAAGGGAAGGAAGTTTGGCTGGGACATCCCGATCGCCTTTTGGGAGTAATGGAATCATTCATTGAGGAAAATCCGAAGACTTATTACTCGCTGGTTAAGGCAATGGTGGAAGCTTGTCAGTATTGCAGCAAGCCGGAAAATCGCAATGAAATATCGGCGCTGCTGACTGAGCGATCGTTTACGGGGGCGAGACCGAAAAAAGGGGCGATCGACAAATTTACGCGACCAGCAATTGTTGGCGACTACAACTATGGAGGGTTTGACGAAAAAGACCGCACCATACAATCGGAAGATGCAACTATTTTCTATGACATTCCTAAGAACTTACCTCAAATAGCCGGAAATCATTCAACATTTATGTGGCAGTCTCAGAGTATTTGGTTGATGACTCAAGCCGCTCGCTGGGGACAGATTAAAGAAGTTCCCAAAAATGCTGAGGAATTAGCTAAAAAAGCTTGGAGAACCGACTTTTACCGCAAGATTGTTGCCGAAATGGGTATCGATTGTCCCCAGGAGGATTACCAAGTGGAACCGGCTGAACTTTTTATTGATAAAAAGGCATTTGATCCAAGCGATCCGGTGGGTTATTTGAATAGTTTTGAAATTCGAGCAAACCGCCCTCAGTCTTTTTATCAGTCTTAATGTTTGAGATGTTGCGCTTTTCCTAATGTCCCGCCAGGGGCTTAAGTCCCTGGCTAATAGAAGACAGTCGGTTGAAACCGACTAAAAGATTTTAGAGATTACGCAACCGGAAGGAAATCAAATTAACACTTTACTACTTTTTAGGAGAATACCGTGACTCAATACTTTTCTACTTCTATCGAAGCCAGCAGCCAAGTCCAGAAGCACCCGGAATTTCTGGAAATTAACAACTTGTTCAAGTCGTATAAAAATGCTGACGGTACAGAATTTAGCGTCTTGGAAAATATCAATTTAAGTATTGGAGAAAACGAATATATTTCGGTAATCGGTCACTCCGGGTGTGGCAAATCAACGCTGCTAAAAATAGTGGCAGGTTTGGAAAAACAGAGCGCGGGAATAGTGACACTGGAAGGAAAAGAAATTCGCAAACCGGGAGCCGATCGCATGATGGTATTTCAGCACTACGGATTGCTGCCTTGGCTGACGGTGCGGGAAAATATTCGGCTGGCAGTTGATGAAGTTTTGCAAAGTCTTAGCCGCCCGGAGAAGATTAGTCTTGTCAACGAACACCTAGCAATGGTAAACTTAATATCGGCAGCCGATAAATATCCAGACGAAATTTCAGGGGGCATGAAACAGCGGGTTGGGATTGCGCGAGCTTTGGCGATTCGACCGAAAATGTTATTAATGGACGAACCGTTTGGAGCGTTGGATGCTCTAACTCGTGGCAAGTTGCAGAAACAGGTGCTGGATATCTGGGAAAATCACAGACAAGCTGCAATGATGATTACTCACGATGTGGATGAAGCTATCTATATGTCCGATCGTATTGTGCTGATGACAAACGGCCCGGCGGCGACAATAGGAGAGATTTTGTCAGTGCCGTTTGCACACCCGCGCGATCGCCAGGAGTTGCGGGAATCGAAGGATTATTACGAACTCCGCAACTATGCTTTGAATTTTCTCGATCGCTACTTTACTCAAGACGAATAACACCCGACGGATCGACATAACAATTCACTTAAGAGAGGTTAAGCCTGTGAATCTCAAAACAATGTTAGCGCGTTTTGAAAGTGCATTGGGATACCAAAATTTAGCAGAAGAAATGGTGTTGCTGCCGGAGCCAATATTACCAGTTTCTAAGAAATCAAAATCCTCAAAATCGACCAAAACAATCAATTTTATTGTCGGTTACAACAGTTCTCCCCAAAGTCAAATAGCTCTGGATATTACCCTTTGGATGGCGCATCAAACTCGTTTAGTAACAACTAAAGAAGTCACGGTTCAAGTCGTCTACGTTATAGACGAAGCGCCCAAAAGTTACGGCGAAGATACTTGCAAATTGGCTGTAGCAAATGCCTTGGCTGCCCAGGTCAAAGTGTCTAATTTAGAGGAAACATTCGCCCTTAATTGTGCAGCGCCTGCGATGGTTTTACCAGGGGAAATCCAATCGGTATCCCCGCCAAAAACTTGGATAGATCCGCATTATTTTCGAGAAATTTTTGGTCAAAAGAATGAGTATGAGATAGCAGATAAGTTGCTGTGGCAAGCGCGCTGTTTGGCTGAGGAATGGCGCGGTTTATTTAAAGCTCATTTACGCATCGGGCGGGTTGCTACAGAACTGAAAAACGTGGTTGAATTAGAATCAGCAAATTTACTATTCTTGGGCTGTGGTTCTGGCAACCATCGGCTGGTTAGGGAACTAGGCAATAATTTTCCCTGCTGCGTACTCGGGATTCCTTCGGCACTTAGCTATCAGATGGATGTTCAGCCTGAAGAAAGTTTGAGCAAGTTACAGTTGGCGACAACTATACCTGCACGTTAAACTTGTTCCCTCGTTGGGGCAGAATTTAATTATGTAAGGTGCAGCGCACCCTACGACTATAATTCGCGCGCCCAACCTTTTTTTGCATAAGTTCTATATCGATCACAAAATAACAATAGTTTCCTCCCTCGAAGTCCCAATTACGATACAATTGAGACTTTTTTTTGATTATTGAGATGTTTAAAATTACTCTTAAGGAAAATTCTCGTCACTTACCTGATCATAGACAATTCGTTAACTAATTTTATCCTTCCTCGGCACACAGAGCGCAGGAGCCGATCGATCGAGCGTTTGTCTTCCTCCGTCAAATTTTCGTCAAAAATAGCAGCCATCAAACCGTATCTATCGGCTAGAGTAATGTAGCCATTATGATTCACTTCGGCAAACAGCTCGCCCAAAGCAGATGGAATCAGGTTGATAGGAGTTTGCATAGCGATTGACTCTAAAATCGAGGATGGCGCGATCGGGCGTTTCTTCGGTAACAAAAGGCGATCGCACTCTGATATTCTGTCAGTATATTTCCTTAAAAGGTGTGACAATCAACCGCCAAAACTTGTGACAGCAAACAGCAAAAATTGTGAACGACATCACATTCCCTATTTGCGAAATATGCTAAAGCTTGCAGTTGCGTTTTAGCCCAAACATAGCAACTGCAAACTTAATTTTTGCTAAAGATTGTAAATCTGCACTTCCTCCACAGATTCAGCTAACTCAAACTTAAACACCCGCGAATAGAAATAGAATTCGCCGTCAAGAGTTCTTTTGATATTTTCAGCGCGGCGAAAACCGTGCTGTTCCCCTTCATAAGCAACATAAGCCACCGGCAAACCTTTAGCTTTCAATATCTCTACCATCATTTCCGCTTGATTAGGCGGAACCACTTTATCTTCTAATCCTTGAAAAAAGATAACGGGACAAGATAAACGTTCGGCGGAATGAATGGGCGAACGAGCTACATACAAATCTTTTCTTTCAGGATAAGGCCCGATTAATCCATCCAGATAGCGCGCTTCAAACTTGTGAGTATCCGTTACCAAAGCTTCCAAATCGCTAACTCCATAATAGCTCGCACCGGCCTTAAACACATCACGGAAAGTAAGAGCGCACAGAGTGGTGTACCCCCCTGCACTGCCTCCGGCGATCGCCATTCTTTCGCCATCAACTAAACCCTTTTGAGCTAAATATTTAGCACCGTTAGCGCAGTCGTCAACATCGACAATTCCCCAACTATCTTGCAGTCTTTTTCTGTATTCTCGGCCGTAACCAGTGCTGCCACCGTAATTAACATCGAGTACGGCAAAACCGCGACTCGTCCAATATTGAATTTTCAAATTCATGCTGCTAGAAGTAGCAGCAGTTGGGCCGCCGTGACTTTTCACAACAAGCGGCGGTTTTTCACCCGCAGGTGCTGCGAAATCTTGATTTTTCGGAGGATAGAAGAAACCGAAAGCAGTCAAATTGTTTTCCGTGGGGAATTCAATTGGTTCCGGTACAGAAAGATAACCCGGATTGATGCTTAAATTGCTCGATTGGCGCAATATTTCTAGTTGGCTTGTTGCTAAATTTAGTTGTACAATAGCAGTAGATTCAGTCGGCGAACTTGCCAGAAAAACAACTATTTGTCCCTGCGCTTTGACAGAGGAAATATCAGTGTAAGGCGTTTCAATTGTTGTCAACTGCTTTGTCGTTAAATCAAGACTCGCTAAATACCACTGGCCTTGCTGAGTGTAGGTGCAAATAATTTTGCTTTCCGAGACAACGGCATAAGTAGACATTCCAAAAACCCACTGAGGAAGTCCGAATTCAGCCGCCATTTCGCACAAGCTGGTTTCTATCTCTGCTTCCCCCCTTACCAAGGGGGGATTGAGGGGGGTTCTAGATTGCCAGCGGTAGAAATTCCACCAGTTAGACTTATCAGAAACAAAATACAAAACTCCATCGGGCGACCATTCCGGTTGAAAAATCGACTCCTCAACCCCGCCAGAAACTAAGTATTTTTCACCTAAAGAACCGTCAGCATTAATTTCTGCCACCCACAATTCTGTGCCATCCCACGGCATATTTGGATGGTTCCAACAAATCCAGGAAAGTAGAGAACCGTCAGGACTTAAACGAGGGGAAGCATAAAAATCATTACCCTGAGTTAAGATTTGAATATCTTCGCCGTTATCTAAATTAATGCTAACAATAGTATTGACAGGTTCGCCCTCACCTGAATGGTCTTCGCGCACGCAAATCAGGCGATTTGTTTGCTTGTCAACTATCGCATCTGCATAGCGAGAATTAGCAGTAGGTGTCAGAGGTTCTGGTTGAGAATTTAATGTTTGAGTATAAATACGTTGGTCGGCAAAATGAGAAAAATAGACCACACCGCCAGCAACTGCAAAAGCAGCGCCGCCGTATTCGTTAACGCGAGTGCGAACATTAAAAGGATGCGGTGTCACGTCGCTAATTGTACCGTCAGGAGTGCGCCGCACGAGGACGCTTCGCCCCGCTTCCGAAGGCCTTCCCTCAACCCAATAAATATCCTCGCCGTCAATAGCAATTTGTCCGAGTCCGACAGTTCCAGAAACAATTAAATCGGAAGAAATAGGTGATTTCCAAGAGCCGTAAGGTGATACTGTATTCATATAGTTGAGGCAGTTGTGTTTCTGGCACAAAAAAATTAATATTTGTACTTTACACTAATTCAGTCACCGGGGAAGCAAAATGTCCAAAAAACTCGTACTAATGGATCACGACGGTGCAGTTGACGACTATCTCTCTGTCGTGTTGCTGATGACAATGGAGGAAGTCGAAACTCTGGGAGTAATTGTAACTCCTGCGGACTGCTACATTCAACCGGCGGTGAGTGCAACGCGCAAAATCCTCGATTTGATGGGGCGTTCAGAGGTTCCGGTGGCGGCGAGTACCGTGCGGGGACTGAATCCATTTCCGGTGTTATTTCGGCGAGATTCCTTTGCAGTCGATCGACTTCCCATTCTAAATGAAAAAGGAACCATTGACACGCCGTTAATATCAGAACCCGGACAAAACTTTATGGTGCGAGTTTTGCGGGATGCAGCCGCACCAGTCACATTAATGGTAACGGGGCCGTTAACAACAGTAGCGCAAGCTTTAGATATCGCGCCCGAAATTGAAAGCAAAATTCAAGAAATTGTCTGGATGGGAGGCGCCCTCAATGTTATGGGCAATGTTAGCAAAGATATGGAACCCGGACAAGATATGTCGGCGGAATGGAATGCTTACTGGGACCCGATAGCAATCGAGAGAATTTGGCAAACCCAAATTCCCGTTGTCATGTGTCCTTTAGACATCACTAATAATGTACCGCTGACTGTAGAATTTTCCAATCTCTTAGCAAAACAGCGCAAATGTCCAATTTCCGACTTAGCAGGACAGTGTTATGCCATAGCAATATCTCAAGATTACTATTTTTGGGACATTTTGGCAACCGCTTATTTAGCACATCCAGAATTTTACCAACTGCGAGAATGGGAAACAGAAATTATTACCGAAGGCATCAGTCAAGGACGCACAAAAGTTAAAATGGGTGGGCGAAAAATTCAAGCAATGGATAAAGTAGACCTAGAAAACTTTTACAATTACATATTACAACAGTGGGCGAGGTAAAAATCACAATATCTGCTAGGACTGGTACGTAAAATCTCCGTACAAAACCCGCCCTAACGCCAATATTTACGGAGTCTTCTCTTCCCTCTCTTCCTCTGCGTCCTCTGCGCCCTCTGCGGTAAAAAAAACTCATCTCAAAAATGCTGCCAATTATATCAATCATCCCCTTAGCCCAAACCCCTCCCGCACCTCAAGAAAAAGTTCAAATCCAAGAAGTGCGACCTCTCCCCGGACAGTTAGACAATATACCAGTATTTAACAGCAACAGTCCAGAATTAGTGCTGCAAGAAGGAATTTTGCTTTCGACATTTCCCCCAGATGGTAAAAGATTTCCGGCGGCACATTTAAACTTTCCGTTTCAAGGACGTTTCGACATATTTGCCCACCACATAGCCCGCGCACCTTCCCCGGAAGATTTGCGAACATTATATCAAGGAGTAATTGTTTACAATCCGGGCAACAAACCAGTAAAATTAGATATATTGCAAGCTGCGAGTTATCTCAGTCAACCCGATGCACCTTTTATTGAATTGCCGCCGCAAGTCGATAATTCAAACAGTAATATTTATGCGGGGCCGGGAAGTCGCGCTGTGAATGATATTCTCAGAGGAAGGAGACAGTCTGACTTTGAGCCGGGGTTAATTATTCCACCTGGAAAAAGCCAATTGTTGATGAATCATCCGATACCGGTGCGGGGATTGGTACCGCCGCTAAACGGTCGATCGACCTTGATGCGGTTACGGAGCGATGGTATAGTCTATGTTGCTAGTCTGGCGATGTTTGCCCGAGTTGACGGACAGGGGAACGGACAGGGAAACGAGCGATCGCCCAACTTAGCAGAATGGCAAAACTTATTAGACAATGGTAATATAGCCGGGCCGCGCGATCGAACTCCCACACCGCCAGAAATCACCGAAGGTCAAATAATTTACGGCCGAGTTGCCGGTGTAGCATTAGGTTCAGAATGGCGAGCACTTCTCTCAGACAACCCCGCCACATCAAACCTAGCAATTCCCCAACCCGGAACAGCATTTTCCTACCCATTAAGTAGCCTCCCGCGCGGAATGCTGGGAACAAATCAAGTGCAAAGTGCGAGAATGCTAGTCCGCTACCCAGATACAGCATACCGCGCCCACGGCAATTACGGAATTCAATACAATCTCAGCTTGCCGCTGTACAATTCTACCAGCAACAATCAAACTGTAACTGTCGCAATTCAAACTCCAATTAAGACAGACAAATTAACTTCAGGAGGACTTAATTTTTTAGAAGCTCCGGCACCTCAAACTTTTTTTAGGGGGACGGTTCGAGTGCGGTATACTGATGACAATAAAGTGCCTCAAACTCGGTACGTGCATTTAGTGCAGCGGCGGGGACAGCAGGGGGAACCTTTGGTAAAATTAGAGATGAAATCGGGAGAAAAGCGACTTGTAGAAGTGGATTTTATTTATCCGCCCGATGCGTCGCCGCCGCAAGTCTTGACAGTGAAAACAAATTAAATCTGATTTGAAATTGTTTAACATTAGCAATTTACCGGGATTTGCCCATCTCGACAATGTGTTTGAGAGCGTTTAATCACTCTCTTCCAAAAAGGTTTGTACTCGACCGTTTGGTCGCAAAACAACTCGAATTTTCGGGTTTTTGCCATTAGAAACTGCAGAAACAAACGGCTCACCAGCTAATGGCATATTAATTTGCTCGATATAATCTGCTGCTGCTTTTCCCATCGGCACAATACTTTGAACTGACCCAGTTTCATCGATCAGCACGCTGTATTCCAAAGTTTGTTCCATTCCTTCTGGAGGCTTCCAGCGTTCCTCAAAGTAAGTTCTAGCTTCTGAAACTTGAGGAATTGTATCAAATAAAGTGCGGTTTTTTTTGCTTGCAGCCACCTCGTTGTTATTCTCAGACTCGGTGGTTGGTTGACCGTCCTCAAGGGGTGGGAGTTCGGTACTGGCGGGGGGGACAATCGGCTCGATGGGGCTGGGGAAGGTTTGGGGCGGGGGAACGGGAAATCGGGAAGCCGACAGGGAGGGCGGCAGGGGGGGCGGTACGGCGGGAGCTAGTCTCGGCGGTAATGGGGGCAGCACGTAGGGTACTGGTGCGGGTGCTTGGGGGGCGGAAATGGGTGGTTCTTCGGGGGCGGGAATAGTGATTGTTGACCCTTGAGGGAATGCTGGGGCGCTCTGTGGGGCGCTGGCTGCACTGCCGTTGGCGGGAAATAGCAGGGGTGGCTGCTGGATGGGGCTGGGTCTGTTGCTGGGGGGATTTGGGGCGAGGGCGATGGGGGGCAAGCTGGGACTGGGGGAGGTGGCGGTGTTGATGGGCGGGGGCGGCAGGGGCGGTAAACCGGGTGTGGCTGCGGGTGTTGGTGCTGGGGGTGTCGGTAGCGCGGGAACTGGACTGGGGGAAACGCCTGCAGCTAACTGGGGGTTTCCTGGAGCGGTGCTCAATTGTGGATTGGCGGGGGCTGAGGCGGTTTGGGGGGAGGTGGCGGTTCGATCGAGCAATTTGATAATTCCTGTCGTCAGGCCCGCGCTGGCGACCAGCATTGCTGCCACCTTGAGCCAGGGTGAGGACAACGGCCGTCGGGACTCACGGTTGAGGTTGGGAAGCGCCATCACTTCGGCGGCGCAGTCATCTAGTGCTGTGGCCAAGTCAAACAGTTGCAGGGTGCTCAAGGGAACTACTGGCCCGGATTCTACGGCGCTCAATGAGCCTAAAAACAAGTTGTGGGCAAGCAAGCCGCGGGGTTCTAAGCGGGGGGGAACCGGAAGGTAGGAAGTTGGGAGAGAGTAGGGGTTGGAAGTGGCTAGTTCGGAAGTGTTGACGGATCGATCGAATATAACGGCATTACGCGCGACTTCGGGCGAGTCTGAACCCGCAGGGATACGGCCTGTTTGAGATGTGAGGTTGCTTTCCCAATCGCGGGATTCGCCGAGCAAGTTTTGGACGTAGTTGCTGACAGCTTCGTGGAGGGTTTCGAGTTGAATTCGATCACCCCTGAGAGTAACGTGTTGGGTATCTGGCAGCCTGGGGTCGTCGAGTCGCAGCTCGAAACTTAAAGATTTAAACACCGGTTGGCCCGCCCAGCGAGATAGAGGCGAACTTTTGGCTGTAATTTCCAGCGTGCAAGTGGGGGGCGTGAACCGTTTGAGAACCATAGCAGAAAGTCTGTTGACTGTTGACTGTTGACTGTTGACTGTTGACTGTTGACTGTTGACTGTTGACTGTTGACTGTTGACTGTTGTTTAATTCTTAGAGCCGAAAGTCTGTTGACTACTGACTACTGACTACTGACTACTGACTACTGACTACTGACTATTGACTACTGACTGTTGTTTAATTCTTAGCACGGTCTAGAAGAGCCAGCCAGAGGCGGCGGTGGCCGCCGGGACTGCTGTAAAATAGCAAATCGATCAGGAGTTTGAGGGCCAAATCAGTCAACTCTCGGGCCGATAAATTTTCTGCATCTTCCATGCGCGAGCCATAAGTGTTGCTGAACCTGTCAATATAATCTCCCAACAAAGCGATGGTGTGAGGTTCGCGGTTTTGCTCGGCCATTTGTTCCAGCAAAGCAACAGCGCGGCGGATTAAAGCTTGGTGCTGTTTTGCCAAATGACAGCTTATCAAAACGAGCGATCGAGCTTCCTCCACATCGAGTTTTTTGCGCCCTCCCTGGCCTTTCCGCAGCGGGTTAGATTGGCGCAGCCGCCACAAAGCTACCCGATCGGCTACCATTGGCTCTAAATTCAGTTCGGCTGCTACCTTGAGCATCGCCTCTGAGCCAATTTCTGCCAGTGCTTCTAGGGCTAACAGCACTAAATCCAGTTGGGCTTTAATGTTGTCCAACTGGGTAGGTTCTGGTGCTTTTTGGGTCAATTCTTCCCAGTTGGGAGATTGGCCCGTTTCGTTGGGAGCGGAGGACTTTACGGTCGAGCGCATGGCTTCAGCACGGGAAATTAAGACTGGTTGAGGCAGGATATCAAACAGTATGCACTGATTAAAGCTTTTGGGCCTGTGGGCAACAGCACATCTGTTAAGTTGTCTCCATAGCTCGTTGCTTTGATTCCGGCAATCCTAACTGCTGGACGGAGTTGCGGGTTAAAAGTTGCGGCTTCAAGTTCGATCGATCGCAATCCGCAAAACCCATAGATTTTCACTCCTAACCATCCTACGCCACACAGTGACCGAAATCAAATCAGTGCTTTGAAACTATTGGGACTTATATCAATGCAAAGATCCTAGCGCTATCGAATGCTACTTATAGTCTGTCGCTACTTATAGTCTGTCAGATTATAGTTGTCATTGCTTCATCTGGCGCCATCTATGGATATTACGGAGCAATTTGGTAAAAAAGTTAGACATTTCAGAAAGCTCAGAAATCTTTCCCAAGATCAGCTTGCAGAACTATCTGAATTACATCGCACCTATATTGGTTCAGTTGAACGAGGTGAAAGGAATATAACCCTACTTAATGCAAGCAAAATAGCCAAGGCATTATCCGTTAGTCTAGCTGCTCTGGTAGTTGATGATGACTGAAAGAAGACTAGAGGAAATTTTAGAAAGATACCAAAACTCATTTACAAAAAAAATTTATGCAGAAGAGAATGAAGAACACGATATTTTAATGGATGTGTTTGGTATTTCTCCAATAATAAAAAAAGAAAATAGGCAATATTGGGGACGTGAGTTAGGTATGTGTTGGCAATTGTTAGTTACTGAAACGTGTAAAACATATTGCAGTAGCTTTCAGCCAGCATTTAAAGTTGGAAGCGATGAGCCGTGCGATCTGATTGTTGATGGGTACGCAATAGATACAAAATATCGTATTGGCTCAGGAGACTCTGGAACACTGAAAAAGTTCAAATCTTATGGCCCACTACTTCGTACTTATAATTACGAACCCGTATTCTTAATTCTTAGACAAGATAATTTGCCCGCAGCTATTACAGCGTGCCAAGTAGGGACTTGGAAAGTTTACACAGGGGACGATTCGTTTGAGTTCATAAAAACAATAAGCGGGTTTGATTTAAAGTCATTTCTTATTGAAAAAGTGGGAGAATTCCCTGTATACCGCTGAAACTATCAAGGCGCTTGTTGATAATCTCTATGTAGTCAGGTACTATTTCAATCCCAACATACCTAATGCCAAATTCTTGCGCCGCCAGCAAAGTAGTTCCCGATCCTGCGAAAGGATCGATTAGAATAGAATTTTCCAAACGCGGTACAAATATTTCGACCAGCTTTCTCATTAGAGCGATTGGTTTAACGGTGCAATGGACGTTAAACTCCTCGGTTTTCTCACGCTGTATACCTTCTAAAATATTTGATTGAAAACCACCAAACTGATCTTTAGTATAAAATACACCAGTACCATACTCCTGTAGAGTTTCCAAGTAATTATTGACCAGTGGTTTTTGAAGTACGCAGATTGCTTCCCATTCATTCCTCAGACAACTGTGCCAACCATCCCATTTTTCAGAATTTTCATATCCTTTCTTCTCTAACTGTTGTTTAATATTGACACCTTTAGGGATACCACTCGATCTTTTATAAACAAGAATATCTCTCGCATAGAAACCAGCATTTTCAAGTGCTACTTGTACGTGAGCAACAGTCCGTGTGCTGTTGAAAACTAAAACTGTCGCACCAGGTTTGCAGATCCGAAAAAGCTGCTCACCCCACTCAAAGCACCACTTTTCATAATCCAGAGTGTTGTTACGATTCCTTTGATACCATTTTTCGTTTCTGACTCCACCTGCTAAACCACTGCCATAGGGAATGTTTTTAACAAGGGTTTTATTTTCCTTGCCATTGACTCTTTCAATACGCCTTTGAATTTCTGAGTCATCCCATTTATGACCAATAAATTCATAATTATAAGGTGGATCAGTGATACACGCTGAAATATAATTTTCTGGCAAGGTCTTCATCACTTCACGACAGTCGCCAATCAAAACTTCATTTGAGGGAGTTTTTGTCATTAGTCAGGCAGTTACTAAAGTGGTAAATCAACTCTTAATTATGCCACATTTGCAGTCTAGTATCCATTCCGGTTGCATCAGTATGATATGTTCGTTGCGACTTGTGTTGCTGCAGACAACTAGATATAGCAGTCCTTGCAGGAGTCGTAAATTTTTTACCCCACCCCAACCCTCTCCGAACTCCTGGTTCGGGAGTAAGAAATTCACAAATGATTTAGGATTGCTATAATTACGAGTCAACCGGAAATGCTTGACATACTCCCCTGCCTGAAGGCGAGGGGATTCTAAGCTCAGACAGCAATTGCAGGCTTCGCCTGTCTAACATCACCTAACTTAGCGGTTGATGCCCCAACCGCACAAATATTTATGGCGGCGTTTTCGTCTCTGCCATTAACAGACTCACAGGACGGACAACGCCATTCACGCACCTCTAGCGCCAATTCTTTGAGAACGTGCCCACAATTCGAGCAAGTCTTAGAACTCGGATACCATCTGTCGATAAAGACGACTTGCTTCCCTTTCTTGGTTGCCACCCATTCGAGGATTTTCAGGAATTCCCCGAATGCTAAATCTGAGATATTGCGTCCCCATAAACGCTGCATCCCTTTCAAGTTAAGCGTTTCAAAGCACAAAACATCAAACCGATTCGTTAACTCATGCGCCAACTTCCAGAACCAATCAGAGCGGCGATTGGTCACGTCTTCATGCTTGCGAACTAGATTCAATCTGGCTCGTTCTCGACTGGCTGAACCTTTTCGTTTCTTGGAGTGCTGACGACTCGCTTTCTTGATGGCATTCAGGGATTGTTTGAGGAATTGCGGTGATTCAATCTTGGAACCATCAGAGCAAGTGAGAAATGTTTTCAAGCCAAAATCAAACCCAGCAATTTTACCTGTCTCGAATTTGGTTTCTGACTCATCAACACTGTCAACAACGACAACCATAAACAACTCTCCTAAAATCGTGCGCTTAATGGTTAGCGTCTTGACTGTTCCCTCTATTTCTCTGGAGTTCCAATACTGATAAACGCGATTCCCAATCTTGATCCGATTGCCCGTCAAGAACTTGTAGCCAGCTTGTTTAAGGGTGAACGATTTGTATCGTCTAACCTTTTTGAAGTTGGGCGGTCTAACTCCTTTCTTGTGATGCTTAAAGAACAGTTGGTAGGCTTTCTCAATGCGTTGACAGATATCCTGTACAGCCTGAGATCCAACCTGTTGCCAGAATGCTTTACGCTTTCTGAGTTTGGCGATATGACTTTGAAGTTTGCTGCAATTCAAGTGCTTACCCCACATCCGGTAGTACCGTTTGTGAAGTGCAATGCAATGGTTATAAATCACCCCGGCAGCATTGATAGACCGCTTAAGGTGTTTATTCCGACTGCTTTGATAGAGCTTGAACTTTAGTGTTTTCATGCTAGTATTGTATATCATCTAGATATACTTTGCCCTGAAAAAAAGTGTGTTTTTTAGACTGACTGATGAAGAGTTTGAGAAGTTAGAAACCTATTGTAAAGCCACTGGAAGATCCCAATCAGATGTTTTAAGGGAACTCATCCGAAGCCTTAAGACAAAGAGAAAGCCGTCCTAGAAGGACGGGGCTTTAGAACCATTTCTCCGGTAAATCCTGACTATTTCAAATAAACCACCGTCACACCTCCACCCCCTTCTTTTTGACTGGCGAGCTCAAAGCGGGAAACCTGCGGGTGAGTCGCGAGGAACTCGTGAACCCCGCGCCGCAACTGTCCCGTACCTTTGCCGTGAATTATCCACAGCACTCCGTATTCCACGGCCTTGGAAAGAGCTCTGTCTATTTCGATTTCTGCGTCTGAGACTCTCGCACCCCGTAAGTCGATCGAATTATTAGCAGTACGAATGGCAATTTCGGGATTGGGTTTTGGAGATTCCGCCGCTGCTTGCTTAGCTTTAGCGGTAGCGAGTGCTTGTGCTTGGGCGGCCGCCTTGGCTAATTGAGCTTTAGTTTCCGGTTTTTGACCGTCGAGGGATTCAATTTCTCCTAATTTGACAGTCATTTTCATAATCCCAAACCGAACGCTCAACTCTTCGTTAGCGTCTGGGCCGCTGAGGACTTCGGCGGTTTGGCCCAAGCTGGGAATGCGGATGCGATCGCCCACTTTCGGCATAAAACTCGGTTTGGGTTTAGCCGGTTGCTGTCGAGAGGGGAGATGTTTTTGGGAAATTTGATTTAAGGTTTCTGTCGCTTGTTGGGCATTTTGAGCCGTTTGATTGCCCGACTGCAAGCGCCGAATGATTTGAGCAATTTCTGATTTTGCCGACCCGATCGCCTCATTTACTGCCACTTCCTGAGCTATTTTTAGTTCTCGCTCCCGCTCTTGCAAAGCCGCTGCTTTTTGAGAAACTTCTCTGTGCAGTTTTTCGGTTTGGTGTAGCAGTTGAGTTGCTTCTCTGGCCTTGGTTTCCTGTTTCCGGCGCTGTGCTTCGAGCCCAGCAATCACTTGATTGACATCTTGAGACGCTCCCCCGACATAGGTTTGAGCTTCTTCGACAATTTCTGGTAGCAAACCGAGTCTTTTGGCAATGGTGAGGGCGTTGGAACGTCCGGGAATTCCCCACAGCAAGCGATAGGTTGGCTGCATGGAATTGTCGTCAAATTCTACTGAGGCATTTTCAAAGCGGGAGTCTTGATATTTGAGGGCTTTGAGTTCGCCAAAGTGGGTAGTTGCAACTGTTAATAGGGAATGTTGGGCGAGGTATTGCAACAGGGCGATCGCCAATGCACTGCCTTCTGAGGGGTCTGTCCCCGCTCCTACTTCGTCTAACAAAACTAAAGATTTGGGAATTGGTAATTGGGAATTGGGATTTAGGATTTGGGGTTGGGGAATTTGTAATTTAGGTTTGAGAATTGGGAGAGCAGAAACAGTGTTCTGTGTAGCTGTGACTTCTGGGTCTTGCTGTTGGGAATTAGTAATTGGAAGGTTTGAATTTTCTTCCCCTTCAGCCTGCGATTTATTGTGTAAAACTTCTAAAATGCGGCTGATGCGGCGGATATGGCCGGAGAAAGTAGACAAACTTTGCTGCAAAGATTGTTCGTCACCAATATCGGCCAAAATATTGTCGAACCAAGGCAATTCTACGGGTTCGCGGGCGGCAACAAACATTCCGGCTTTTGCCATTAAAGCTGCCAAGCCCAAGGTTTTGAGGGTGACAGTTTTGCCACCAGTGTTGGGGCCAGTGATGGCGACGACGCGGATGTGCGGCGCGATCGTTAAATCGACCGGCACGACTGGAAAGCCTTGCTCGTGCTGTTGCTGCCAAACTAATAAAGGATGGCGCAACTGGCGCAGGGTAATTTGCGATCGCAGGTTGCGAATTAATAATTGACTGTTTTCTGAGTTTTCCTCATCTTCTTTTTCCTCATCTTCTTTTTCCTCATCTTCTGTTTCGGGATTTTTTGGTGCTAATTCTGGCTCTCCCAATTCGATAAATTTCGGCGGATTTGCTTGCAACCAAAAACTATAACGCGCTTTAGCGGCGGCTAAATCTAAAGTTGTAACTACCACCACCAATCTGTCTAAATCGGGTTTGACTGCTGCGACTTGCTCCGTGAGGGCGCGGCGGACTGCTTCTTCTTCGGCTTGTTCTTGCCTGAGCAACTGCCGCATTTGGTTGTTAAGATTGACTGTGCTGTGGGGTTCTACGTAAAGAGTCGCGCCGCTGGCCGAGGAGTCATGAACGATGCCCGGTATGGCATCTTTTTGGGGAGCTTTGACGGGAATGACAAAGCGTCCGCTTCTTTGGGTAATTAGCTGTTCTTGTACGGCGTTGGATTGGCGCTGCAAAATCCCCTGCAATATTTGATAAATGCGATCGCGCAACTGTCGCATTTGAACTCTAATTCCTGCTAATTTAGGAGTGGCTCTGTCTGCTACTTGAGCGCGATCGTCTATACAGCGATGGATTTCTTGCTCTAGTTCGGGATAAGTCCGCAATTGGGATGCCAGTTCTTTGAGCGTCGGCACATCTGCCTGAGAGTCAATTATCCGGCGCAATTGCCTTGCTCCGGCGAGGGTAGTAGCAATTGCCAGCAATTCTTCGCCGCTGAGCAAACCTTGCAGTTCGGCTCGCTGCAGAGAAGTGCCGATGTCTTGGATTCCTTCAAAACTCAAAGCACCGCCAGCGCGGCTGTCTAACTGATAAGCTTCCTGAGTTTGGGCTAGGAGTTCTGCTGTTTGAGGTTGAGTTGCCGGGATTTCGAGGTCGAGGGCGGCGGCGACGCCAAGTTTGGTGGCCGCGAAGGTAGCCAAGTGCTGACACAGGCGCGGCCATTCTAATAGTTCTAGTGTTTCGGCTTGAATCAAAGTTGAGGTGGTGTTGGTAATTGGCATTCTCAGGCGCTGACCGAGAAGGTGAATTTAACGATACTATTAATTGATTTTAAAGTTTTTTATTGTTTCCTGGCGCAATTTGAGAAACTATCTGCGATCGCCCTCAGCAGTCTTTCGGCAGAAAGCTCTGATGTACCATTAATTACGAAGGAGAAAATTTGCATTTTTGCATTGCCCGTCTAAAATTATACCTTCTAGTGATACCAGTCCCAAAAAAATATGCAACTGTAGGCAAGCTCCCAACTATTATTATACAGTAAATCATTCCCAATTTTTTGCTCTAAAATATAAAATCTAAAATGGTATGGGCGATTTGGGGTTTTGAGGAAGCGGGCATCGGTTGTTTTTTGATGTAATTGAACTATTTTGGAATTTTAAATCTGTCAGCGCAATTCTGGCGGTTGTATCCTAAAAAGTAATTTGTAGAGTTGGTAGAAGTATGGCAAAGATTCTGGCGATCATCGGGGATACTGTGACTTTTCAAGTTGTGCAAGAGTTACTCAGCCAAGAGGGACATCAGGTGAGAGTCGTTTCCGACGATAAGGAGGGTTTAGAATTGGCGAGGGAATTGTCCCCCGATGCGATAATTTGCGACGGGACTTCGCCTCAAATCAACTTTTTGGAGGTGTGCCGGCTGCTGAAAGCCGATGGAGAATTGGCGACAGCCTATTTTATTCTGCTGACAACACCGGAGCAATTTGATGAAATTCAAGAATTGGATGCGCCCTGGGACGATTTTCTGTTTAAACCGATAGTTAAGCAGGAATTATTGGCGCGGGTGCGCGCGTCTAAGCGATCGCACGAGTTGAGGGCGCAGTTGGCTCTCACCCAACAAGAATTGGATCGGTCGCGCGATCGACTGCTACAAACTGAAAAAATGTCAAGTTTGGGCGAATTGGTATCAGGTATCGCCCACGAAATTAACAACCCAATTACTTTTATTTACAGCAATCTAACTCACGTCCAAAGCTACGCTACCGATTTAATTGAACTGCTGCGATTGTATCAAAAAGAGCTAGTCGAGCCCGGAGCGGAAATTCGGCAAAAACAACAAGATATGGATGTGGAATTCGTACTCGACGATTTATTAAAAATTGTGAGTTCCATGCGTACCGGAAGCGATCGCATCCGCCAAATAATCTTGTCGCTACAGGATTTTTCCCGCAGCGATCGATCGGGCTGGCAGTTATTTGATGTTTCCGACGGTTTAGAAAATACTCTGTTGTTGTTGCAGCACCGCTTGCCGGCTCGCGAGGGAAGGCGAGACATCAAGGTGATCAAACAATTCGGCAATTTGCCACAGATTGAGTGTTATGCAGGTCTGCTCAATCAAGCTTTTCTGAATATAATCAATCACGCGATCGATGCTTTGGAAGAGTCGGCTCAAGAGTTAGAGGAGTTGGAATCCGTCAAATTTAAGCCTGTGATTTTGATTACCACTCAGGTGGTCGATGCTCAGCGAATTTCGATTGAGATTGCTGATAACGACATCGCACATAGCAAAGATACCACAGCCGAAATTTCCGATCCATTTTTGGGAGCAAAACCTGCGGAACCACCCATATCATCGGGACTTGCTCTCAGCTATCGGATAATTGTAGACCAGCACAAAGGAGAGTTCAAGTGTTTTTCCGAACCGGGTAAAGGCACTAAAATTCAGATAGAGATTCCGCTGCGTCACAGTTAATTAACAGTATTTACCGTTGGTGGGGGCGGGTTTTTGAAATGGTTGGTTGTAGCCGGAAATTCTTGTGAATCCGCCCCTACAATGACTGCACTTTTTTCAGGGAAAATTTTGTAGAGGGAATGGCAGAAGTTATCGAAAAGAGAATTGAAATATGAATAATTCCATCGAGAGGGGCAACCACGGGAGATTGCCCCTACAAAACACGGTTATGTAGATGTTGTGTGTCTAGGATTGGAATAACTAAAGGGAGACTTGCGCGCCTTGAGTATCAAGGCCGATCGCCCTTACATCTGCCTTTACCCCAAATTCCATCCAAGCAGCCGCCATTTCCCTCACAACCGCATCAGCATTAGTAGCATCCGTTAAAGCCAAAAGCGTTGGGCCGGCACCGCTAATTACCATTCCATAGGCCCCTGCATTCACGGAGGCTTGTTGCACCGCTTCATATCCCTTAATCAGAGATTGCCGGTAAGGTTGGTGAATTTTGTCTTGGAGGGCGCAGCGCAGCCAGTTTTCATTCGCAGTTTCCAAAGCCCGCACTAGCAAACCGAGGTGTGCGGCATTAAAAATCGCGTCAGCCCTGCTGTAATCCGCGGGCAAAACTTGGCGCGCTTCGGCTGTAGAAAGTTCAAAATCGGGAATGGCTACCACGAGCACAATATTTGGATGCCAGGGAATATCGCAAATCTCCCAGGAACCGCTTGGTGGATTGCTAGCAGCGAGGCGACATCCTCCGAGTAAAGCGGGGACAACGTTGTCTGGATGTCCTTCAAGTTCGATCGCCAATTGCATCACTTCCACCTGAGTCAAAGGCGCACCGGCTAACTCATTTGCACCGACTAACCCACCGACAATAGCTGTGGCGGAACTCCCCAAACCTCTAGCCAGCGGAACTTGCATATCTATATGTATCGCTACAGGGGGCGGCGATTGTTGGAGGCGATCGTATAACTTGAGAAAAGCTTGATAAGCGAGATTGCTGTCGTCTGTCTTGACTTTGGCGGCTTCTTTGCCTGTAACAGTAATTTTTAGTTTCTCTGTTGCTGAGGGTTCGAGTCGGGAGAATTGGAAGCGGTTGTAGAGGCTTAAAGCGGCGCCGATGCAGTCGAATCCGGGGCCTAGGTTGGCGGTTGTGGCGGGTACGGTGACGGTGACGGTGGAAGTTTCGGGCATTTTTTGAATAGTTAATTTGAAGTGTTTAACCGCAGATGGACGCAGATGAACACAGATGGTTTTTTGGTGTTTGTGCGCTCGACTATTTTAACTGATTCCTAGAACATCTTCGTAAATTTGTGCGATCGGGCATTGAAAGTCTACGCTAGCCAAGCGAACTTCTTCGCCCTCCGCGTAAGGGTAAAGTTCCCAGCGCCCTTCTGCATTGCGCTGGTAAGATTCTACACTTATTCTCTCTTGGTTAATAACTACATATTCTTGTAAAGTTTCTAAGGTGCGGTAGTCGGCAAATTTATTTCCGCGATCGAATGCTGCTGTTGTTGGAGATAAAACTTCTACTATTAAGCGCGGGTAGCGTTTGAAATATTCCAGGCTTCTATCTCTTTCATCGCAAGTCACCATGATGTCTGGATAGTAAAACACATCTGCTTGCTCAATTCTGGCTTTCATGTTTCCTATGTAAATTCGGCATCCTCTACCCCGAACGTGGTTTCTCAGCAGTGCAAATAAGTTGCCTGCAATTGTCTCGTGAGCATCACTTGCTCCTGCCATGGCATAAATTTCGCCTTGTCTGTATTCGTGTTTTATGGGGCTGATTTTTTCCCCTTCTAAATAGTCTTCCGGGGATGCGTAGTTGTGACTTTTGGTGGCAACCATAGTATGTATTTCTTAAAGACTAATCATATTCTACCATTTTTTCACAACCCATTTATTCTTGCAGCATTTGAAGATGCTTGATAGCATCTTGATAATCGTTGGTATTGCCATCTTTTTGATAGAGTTCGGCTGCTTTATGATAATCGGCGATCGCCCCCGGTTTGTCTTCTAAGAACTCGCGGACTCTGGCGCGGTTGTAGTAGGCGTCGCCGTAGTTGGGGTTAATTTCAATTGCGCGATCGAAATCTGCTTTAGCTGCTTGATAGTCTTTGAGATGGCGGGCGTGGATAATGCCGCGTTTGTTGTGCGCTTTGGCGTAGTTTGGGTTGAGGCGGATGGCTTCGGTGTAATCGGCGATCGCCCCTTGAATATCTCCTGCTTCTGATTTGGCTAAAGCGCTGTTAAATAAGTCTTCAGCAGAATTTTTAACAAGAGTTCTTTGAACTATTAAAGCTGAAGATTCAGCAGAAACAGCAGGGGATACATTACCCAAGATACTCAAGATTCCTATAGTAGCAATTAAATTGTAAAATGATGATTTCATAATTTAGGCAAAAATTTGAGCGACAGAACAACTAAAACCGGGCAACAAAGGTGAAGTTAGTTCATCATTGCTCAACAGCGTAGCAATGAGCCTTAAACTTGCTTGTTCCCTGCGATAAACTTCTATTTGCTGCAATTGCCAATTCACAACCCAGTATTCCTGTACTCCTCGTACCGAATAGAGTCTGAGTTTCAAATCTCGATCGCGTCTATGATTGTCTGCACCGGGGGACAATACTTCAACAATTAACTCGGGTGCGGCGGTTAAATGGCCTGCTTCGTCTAGCAAGATAGCCAAGCGTTCATTGCTGGCCCAAACTACATCAGGTATGACATTATCAGCATCAGTGAAAATAAGGCCTGGATTGATGGCGGCTCGTCCCAAACCAGTAGACATCGACCAAGTATCAAGGCAAGAAAAAAATCTGCCACAAGTCTGTTGATGCCCCCAATGCGGTGCTCTAGTCATAAATAGCTCCCCATCAATAATTTCGTAACGATCGCCGTTATCGGGCAATAGTTCTAAATCGGCGGTAGTCCAGCGTACTTTATCAGATATTGTCTGGTTCATACAAGCACTCTTGATAGGTGATACAAACATTCTAAACGATCGAGCTTCTACACGATCCACAGCTTGAAACAATCGGCATACACTGACTTTCGCTTTTTGCTGCAGGCGAGACTCAGAATATTGAAACCCGCCTGGGCGCGGGTTTCGTTTTTGTAGAGGCGATTTCGCATCACCAAATTGTCCGATCGCCCAATTTAAAATTATTTAAAATTTCAAATCGCCCGATTACTTCAAAATAGTTTTAGAAGCAATCCGAGTTTTCTTGCGATCGGCTTCACTCAATTGTTCACCAGACTGCAAACGAGTAGCAGAGGTTTGCAGCACAGTTGCGGCACTTTTATCGCCCATTTGCAGAGCAGTTTTAGCAGCAGTTTGCAGCATCGTGGCTGCGCCAGCGCGATCGCCCTGTTGCAATCTAGTTTCTGCCAGTTGAGTTTGGCGGTATTTAGCCAAAGCTAAAATGTGCTGCTGTACCATCGGGTTAATTGCCGGCTGATAAACTTTCAGGACATTAGCAGAAACTGCAACGGGATCGGAAAGTAAACTTGAACCCACAGTCGGATCGTCGTAGCGAATTTGCAATTGCCCGATCGCCTGTGTACCTTCGGGCAACTGTCCAATATAAATATTAGCCAAAACTACTCGCTCTATATCCTTCATTAAATCTCCCAGGCGCACCATAAAACGATCGCCCTCTTGCTGTACTGGCAATTCGATCGTATCCGGGGCAACTTGGGCGATCGGTTTTAGTTCGGCTAACCGCACTTTTGGCATTAGGGAAAATAGCAAATAAGCATTAGTCAAACCTACACCTTGGACGCGACTAAACAGTTTCCCAAACTCGTCAACCGCATCTTCAGGACGCTGAATGTGAGCCAGAGCACCGCCACCAGCATCAGCAATCTTTTCCAAAATATCCTGGTTCCAGTTATCGCCAAATCCCAGAGAATTTAAAGTCATGTTGTAGTCGGCAGCCAATTTAGCCAACTTCAAACAGCGGCTGTCGTCGCCGTGTTCGTTTTCGCCGTCAGTCAGCAGAAATGCCTGAGATATAGCTTCTTTTTTACCTTTGCCCAACTCTTCAATACCTAACTTAATGCCCTCATCAATTGCTGTGCCACCGGCCGATCGCAATTGCTCAATTTGCCGTTTAATGCTGCTGGGATCTCCTACAATTTGATTGGGGACGAGGACTTTGGCTTTATGATCGAAAGCCACCGCGCAAAAGCGATCCCCAGGCTTCAACCTGTCTAGCAACCGTCCGGCGGCTTGTTTGACGGTTTCCAAGGGGCGTCCGCCCATCGAACCGCTGTGGTCGAGAATCAGGCACAGGTTTAAGGGTACGCTGGAGTCGATCGAGCTTGCCGTCGCAGACACTGAAATAGCTAGCTGGCGCTGCGTCGAGGGCGCAGCAGCGTCAAGGTTAGGGTCGTTTAAAACCGGGAGCAAACTAACTTTCATGCGGGATACCTAAAGATTGCGTTACTATTTCTTTAAGAATAGCTCCATCAGTTCAGGCAACATTTCGGTTATATGAACACACCAATTAAAGCTGTGCAATCGCCATACTACGGGGAAGGGAACTCTCGGACGCCACCTCCCGATTTGCCATCCCTGTTGCTGAAGGAGCGGATCGTTTATCTGGGGATGCCTCTAGTGCCTGCGGTAACAGAACTAATTATCGCTGAACTGTTGTTCTTGCAGTACGAAGACCCGGATAAGCCGATCAAAATCTACATCAACTCGACCGGCACTTCTGGTTACAGTGGCGAACCCGTCGGCTTTGAAACAGAAGCCTTCGCTATCTGCGATACGATCAAGTACATTAAGCCGCCCGTGCACACTATTTGTCTCGGTTCGGCAATGGGTATGGCTGCGATGCTGTTAGCGGCTGGTACAAAAGGCTGTCGGGCGAGTTTGCCCCACGCTTCGATTGTGTTGCACCAACCCAAGGCGTACACGCGGGGTCAAGCAAGCGACATTCAAATTCGGGCTAAGGAAGTGCTGGCAAATAAAGCGACGATGCTTGAGATTTTTGCAAGCTGTACTGGCCAACCGATCGAAAAGATTACTAAAGATATGGATCGGTTGCTGTACATGACGCCCCAGGAAGCTAAAGAATACGGTTTGATCGATCGCGTTCTTGAAAGTTCGGAAGAATTGCCGAAACCGCTGCCTGCAGGAGTCATCTAACTGGGAATGGGAATGGGGAATGGGTAATGGGGAATGAGGAATGGGTAATGTGGCATGAGTAAGAATTAAGGGTTAATGGCTAGTAGTTTCTACCCTGATTAGTTCTTAAATAGTCTTTTTATGACTAACAATTCTCAATTACCGATTCCCAATTACCAATGCCCGATGCTCAATGCCCGATGCCCAATTGCCCGATCACCAATTACCAACTAAACGGAGTTCCGAATTATGCCTATAGGTGTGCCAAAAGTTCCCTACAAAATGCCGGGGGGTTATGATACTCAGTGGATTAATATCTACGATCGCCTCTACCGGGAACGGATTATTTTCTTGGGCAGGGACGTTGACGATGAAATTGCCAATCAAATCATCGCTGTGATGCTCTATCTTGATTCGGAAGATTCAGGTAAGGATATTATTTTATACATCAATTCCCCAGGCGGGATGGTGTCGGCAGGCATGGCTATTTTTGATACCATGCAGCACATTAAATCAGACGTGGTGACGATTTGTGTGGGCTTGGCTGCTTCGATGGGTTCTTTCCTGTTAGCTGCCGGTGCGAAGGGGAAACGGTTAGCTTTGCCTCACTCGCGAATCATGATTCACCAGCCTTCTGGGGGCACGCGGGGACAAGCAACGGATATTCAGATTGAGGCGAAAGAGATTCTGCGACTGCGCCACCAACTCAACGGTATCTATGCTAAGAATACTGGCAAGCCGATCGAGAAAATCGAGAAGGACATGGATCGCGACTATTTCATGTCCGCTGAGGAAGCTAAGGAATACGGCTTGATTGACAGAGTGATCGAAGAGCGTCCGTAAGCTATTTTTTCGCCTCAGTACTGCGGGCAACCCTCGCACTACAACCTAGTTCGCAATAAATTTTGGCAGAATCTTTACATTTAAGGATTCTGCCATATTTAATGGTATTATAAACGCTCATTCATGCTAGATGGATATTGCAGATTATTACCGACAGTTAGGACTGAGGTCAGGTGCGAGTTTATCGCAAGTTAAGACCTCTTATCGGCAGTTAGCGAGACAGTATCACCCCGATGTGAATCCGGGAAACGAACAGGCTAAAAATAAGTTTATTGCTATTACAGAGGCTTATAAGTTCCTGGTGAATGTTGCCCCCCACCATGTTGCGGAGTCGAAAGTTGCCAATTCAACTCCACCTACTGCGACACCGCCGGATCAGGGGGTGAAAGCTCAACCGCAGCCAGTTAAGGTGACTCGAAAAGAGGTTGCGGTTCAATCTCATACGGATCTGTCGGCGGTGGAACAAAAGTTAAAGCAAGATGCTTATTTTGAGTTGCAGCAGTTGCTGAAATATCAGAGGTTCCCGCGGGCGATCGCCTTGATTGAGGGTTTGGCCCAGCGGGTTCCCGAAGATTTGGAGGTGCGTCAGTGGCAGGCGATCGCCTATCAGCGCTGGGGACGGCATTTGATCGGAGAAAAGCAGGTTGATAAGGCGAGAATTTATTTGAAAAAGGCTGTGAAAACTGACCCTCACAATCGGGCTTTGTGGGCAGAAGTTGAGCGGGATTTTCGCCGGCTGGAAGAGATTTATTGAAGCGATGTTGCGTCCCCCTTTTGCAGGGGGTCTGCGTCGTGAATTTTTAATTTTTCTAATTTTTCTAAAATAACTTGGGTATTTTCCGGTCGGTTTTCCGGTAGCGGTTCGATCAATTCGTCGATCGACTCTAGGAGTAACGGGTCAATATCTACAGCCTGGTTCCTCCAATTAATTTTACCAGTTTTTTCATTAACGGGAAAGTCGATCGGCTCTATGCCTGTTAATAAGTGTACAAAAGTACGCCCTAGGGCAAAAAAGTCCGATCTCACGCCTGCTTTACCTAGAATTTGTTCCGGTGCAGCGTATCCAGCAGAACCTATGGGTGCGGTCTCTATCTCTGCTTCTGTGGCGGCGCCGAAGTCAATTAATCTCAATTTCCCATGGGCTTCAACCATCAGGTTGGATGGCTTAATATCCCGATGCACTACATGATGTTTGTGGATTTCCTGCAAAATATTGGTCATTTGTTGCAGCCAATCAAGAGCCAGCTTTTGAGAAACGTACTGTTTTTTAGTTAAGAATTCTGCCAAGTTTTCTCCGGTAATTTTTTCCATTATCAAACAAGACAATTTCTGGAAATTATGGGGAAGTTTAATTGGGAAATAACCATCAGGTTCCACTTGCGGTACTGAACCCTTTCCCGCCAGCCAAATCAAAACTCGCGCTTCTTGCTTGAACAAGCGAACTAAATCGGGATTGTGGGTGTGTTTCAAGACTTTTAAAATTTTGACAGTTCCCCATTCGTTTTCCCCGGTCCCCAAATCTTCGACTTCAAAGATGTCTGTGGGGCGTGCGGGATTGGGCGATCGCACTGGTTTAAGGATGCGATAGCGATCGCCAATTAACAAATCTGTGCCACAAGCCTGACAATTTTGAGCAGCAGCAGGATTTTCGCGTTGTTCGCAGTGAGGATTGATGCAATAAATCATCTGTCTTGATACGTCCAGGACTGACGGATTTAACGAATTGAATCAATTATTAGCATAAAACCCAGCAGTTCTGACCTTACTACTGGGTTTATATTTACCGCCCATTTGGGCACGCTATCACATTTAAGTCAAGGATTTAAGATTAATAGCATCGCGCTCTACCGATTGAGCTACCCCCCTGCGTTTGGTAGAGGGGGCTGGATATGAGCCAGCAACCTCGATGATGTGATTTTCCTGACATTCGTTTTAGCGATCGGCGGTGAATGCTGAGTTTAGAGTAATAGCTTGCTGTTGAATTTGTACGCAATGCTGCCTCTGCCAATTGGGCTACCCCCCTATTTTGCGCTCTATTTTGGGTAGGAGGGACAGGAGTCGAACCTGCACTGTCACATTTGTACGGTTTAAGTTGAAGTTTGAGTTTAAACTTGTACTCTGTTTATATCTTAAACCATAACTATCAAAAAAGCAAGCAATCAGCGAAAAATAAACTGAAAAATTCGCTCTCCCACTCTCTGTTCCTCAACTTCAGAATTGTTAGCTTCTTCGCGGGCGAACATAACAGCTTGCTGCAAGATTTCCACCCTTTGCAGCAACTCATTGATCCGCCGCGCTGGCAAAGCTCCAGAAAACTTGACAGTCCGCCAATAGCCGATCGTAATATCTTCGTAATAAACATCGACTTGAGCCGGATGGTGTTCGGTAGCTTCAGCTTTAACGTGATTGCGCGGAGTTTTAAAAGTCTTGAGAGTTTGCACCGGTTCTGTGGCCCAGCAATCTGCCGAAGCATCGAAGTTCCAAGTCTCGGAAGCATCTAAGACTGGAAGTTTTTTGATGAATGCTTGCAAATCTGCTAACTGCTTTTCAATGAATAGCAAATAGCTGACGGGAACTTGGTTCAAAAGCACGTTTCCGTCTACAGTCACGTCTGCGCGAGCCCTACAATTTGTCCAATCCTTAGTTGCGGTTACGTCGAAGAGTTTCGTCAAAACTTCAGTCGTTTTGCGGATAATCTCTTCTGCTTTGACTTCAACTTTTTTGGACTCTGGCGGCAGTTGTTCGCCTTCTTCGTCTTTTGGGCGGTAAGTGCGGGAGATTCCAGAAAGCACAGCGGGCTTCTGGAGAGCTTTTTGAGCTTCTGCCAGTTCTTGAACCGAGCGACTTTTGATGCCTTTTTCGATCGCAATAATCTGATTTAAGCGTGCCATTGTTCGATTTTATTGACGCTGAACTCACATCAAGTCCGGTTGATTTTGATAATCAAATGGTTTGTCCTGTGGCTTTTAGGGCTTTGATAACTCTCCCTCCTCAGTACAAACTTCACGATCGTTCTTTAACCAGACTTGTTCATTTTGTAGCATTACATAATTCAATATAAATTACAAGCTTTTTTTTGTGCCAAGAGAACCCGCTGCTATCCGTGCCCAGCAATTTATCTCTCAAAAAATCGGCAAAATCTCTAGCCTCGCTGCCAAAGTGTAGCAAATATAACTCTTTGTCAGCGCTCCAACTACCTCTGGAGATAGATGCGGGAATCCCTCTCAGGGCGCGTTGTCATATCGGGAAATATTTCTTAACATATAGATAACAAAGGGAATCCGAGGAGACACCAAAAATCCTTAAGCCCTTGGGGTGCCCCGGTTAATCAGACTTTTCGCAAACAAGGGCTAAATCAATGAACAAGTCGCAAAACTCCGAAGTTTCAGCATTTTTGCCCATGCTCCAAAAAGGCATTTGGCTGTTTGGGATTCTCTCTTGGATATTCGGGCTGACAGATAGAACTATTGCACTATTATCTGACGGATATTTGTCGGCGATCGATATTGTCCAGCTATTTACAGCATCCTTTTTCTTCATTAGCTGGCTGTTGTTAAGCCCGTTTTTGGGTATTAACTCCCAGAGTCAGCCGAAGGAAGAAGCATCTCCCTAGTTTTTAATTTGTAATGTTAGTTTCTCGATCGCTATGAGTTTCTTCTGGGGCAAAGCGGGCAGGCCAAATGCGATCGCAAAAAAACAAAGTTCCCGCCGTCACGCACAGCGGAATCGCCAACAGATTCAACAGCGGAATGCTCACCAAACCCAAACAAACCAAACCAAAACTCCCGCTGGCCGGCAAACTCGCCCAAATTATCTCCAATTTCTCCTGAAAAGGTCGCCTGCGCCTCTCCAAAGGTGCATCTAAAAAGTCCAAACAGACAATAGTCGCGCCCAAAGCTACGCCACCCAAACTGCTAAGAATAGAGCCGACTCCTGGAATAAAATTTAGCAGCAGCAGCGGTATACCGACGCTCAACAAAATTTGTAGTTTTCGCAGTTCAAAGGCGATCGCCCTTTGAATATCCCCAAAACTACTCGCCAAATTCATTGGTGCTTCTGCGGGCAATTGACCGTTCCGCAGCAGTTCCAATTGTTCGGAAAGTTTGCCGTACCAGGGCGAACCTAAAATCACGCCAAACTGCACTAACAAAAATCCAATTATCAGCAAAAGTCCTGACACTAGGAGTACGCGCAGCAGCCAGCCGAAAGCAACTGTTAACACGCCCAGAAAGCTCAGCCAAGCTGGAAAACTCGCAATTAGAGTATTAAATCGGACGGACAAATCGGCAACCAAAACGTCTATCCCTGCCAAACTGGGAAATAGCAAGCTTAAATAAAGACCGATACCAATTATAAAATTTAGTACCACAGGAACTAATACATAAGTCCACAGCTTGGGAGTTTGCAAAATTAGCGTGAAAGCTCGCAAAGGATAGGTGAAACCTGCCAGGAGTCCAATTGGTGCGGTAATGGCGGCGTGGGCGGGATTTGAATTGAGCTGTTTTGACATATAGGTGAAGGAAGAAGGAAGAAGGAAGAAGGAAGAAGGAAGAAGGAAGAAAGCCCTTCGACTACGCTCAGGGTACAAATTCTATTATTATGACTGATGAGGATTTATCGCAGGTTGCCCAAAAGTGAAGCTTTTTATTTACCATACCCCGGAACTTACGCCAGCCGACAAAATGCCGGCTTGCGCGATCGCAGTTGATGTGCTGCGGGCGACTACGACAATGGCAACGGCCCTGAATAATGGGGCGGAAGCTGTCCAAGTTTTCAGCGACTTAGATAAGCTAATGGCCGAGAGCGAAAAATGGCCTGCAGATAAGCGGATTCGCGCTGGAGAGCGCGGCGGCGGCAAAGTTGACGGATTTGACATGGGGAATTCCCCCTTCGACTGCACGCCAGAAAAGGTGACTGGGAAGCGAATTTTTATCAGCACAACTAACGGCACTCGGGCTCTGCAGCGAGTGCAAGCTGCTGCAACTGTGTTAACGGCGGCTTTGATTAACCGCAAATCTGTGGTGCAGTTTTTGTTAAATAAACAGCCAGAAACTATTTGGATTGTGGGTTCTGGTTGGGAAGGGAGTTATTCGTTGGAAGATACGGTTTGTGCTGGTGCGATCGCCCAAAGTCTCCTGGCAGAAAGCGGTATTCCTGCGAGCGATTTTGCTGGTAACGATGAAGTATTTGGGGCTATTGCTCTTTATTTGCACTGGCAAGATAGGTTGCACGAATTGTTGGAAAGGGCCAGCCACGGTCAGCGCCTCCTCGGTTTAGGTGTTATTGAAGATTTAAAATATTGCGCGCAAACGGATACTTTAGATGTGCTGCCTGTGCAGCGAGAACCGGGAGTGTTGGTTAAGTCGGATTTTAAAATTCCTCAAGCTAATTTCTGGGTTCCATCTTCGGAAAAAACGGCGAATTAAATTTTTCTGCCAGTGGTGTAAGCTGTCGCGCATTTAAATTGTATATTCAGGGCGGGCGGGACGCCCACCCCACAAGACTTTGATTTTTTTTGACATACAATTTCAAGGCAGAACAGCTTATTAGTAAGGTGCGCGGCCCTGCACACCTACTCGAACAACCACAATAAAATTGGTTTGCACCATCGGAATGCAAGTCCTCATAAAAATCAGAGGACTTGCATTCATCACTACAGACAACGGAAGTTAGTAGTTAGCCAACGAGATTTTTGTTTAAAAAGTAGAATTAAAGATATTTGGTAGGGACAAAACATTGTTTTGTCCCTAGTCGATTGCAGGCAATTGAGAATTGCTGCATTCACCGCCGAACCGCTGAATTAAACATTCGGCAATTCTGGCTGCTGCACCGGGTTCTCCCATGCGGCGCCAGCCATTTTCAGCGATTAGCTGCAACCTGTCGGGGTCGCGGAGCAAAGACTGCACGGCGCCGGCAACTTCGGCGGGATGTTTGACTAAAATTAATGACGGGCCTAACAGGCGACTTTGAGCTTCTGCAAAAGCGAAAGTAAATTGCGGGCCGTTTCCGGGAATGGCGATCGCGGGTTTTCCTAAACCTACAAATTGTTCTGTAGCCGTACCTGCCATTGCTATTGCTAAATCGGCTTCGTACAAACAATCGTTAAAACTTTGCTGAGTCAAAATCATCGTGGCGTTTCTCTGCACAAATGTCATGGGCAATAGTAAATTAGGAGATTCTTGCTGCATTTCTTGAGCGCTAGAAACAGGAGGTCGCAAAATACTTCCTTCTCGCCGCTGCGTTCTAATTTCGCCGTCTTGTCGCCAGCCGAAAAATTCTAAACTAGGTCGCAAAGCTTCTAAGTTTAACTGGGGAGAAATGGCTCCGAAAAATAACAATTTGCGATCGGCAAACAGCGATAAAATTCCGGCTACAGCCTCTACTATTAGCAGCCAATTAGCATAGGCTTCCGGCGCTCTAGAACCGGGGAGTAAGGTGATGATGAGCGATCGCTCGATTTCCCGAAACTCTGCGTCAGGGCCGTAAAAACCGGCGGGGTTTTCCGGTTCGAGTCCGTCCATCATCGGGTTTCCGAGATTGTAAGCGGGAATTCCCAGCTTTTGTAAAGTCTCGGCGGTCAGCGCGTCCCTGGCAAAAACGGCCCGACAGCGCGATCGAGTCATCAACCAGCGCTCCCAAGGCAAATAAACCGATCGCGACCAATTCCACCCACCAAAGACCCTGGATTTGCGAGCCAGAGGCCCGTCCTCGTCCCGCAAATAATACTCGGACTTGGCAGTACCGACAAAGGCATAGGGCGCGCCACTGAGCCAAGCAAACAGCAGCGGTACAATATCCCCGCAGGCTAAAATAACGCCGTCTTGATTCCCAGACTGTTGTTGGGTCCGCACCCAAGCGCGGATGGCTTTAAACTGAGCGATTGTCAACTGCAGCAGGCCGCCTTTGACATCGCGCAAAAATTCCCTCCCGTCCATGTAAATAAAGCCGCCCGAAGGCATCCGCTGCACCGGGCCGATGATGCGGGCGTTTTCTAGTTGAGCGAAAGCTTGCCCTTCACCCACTAGCGGAAACACGGCTAATTCTGGCGGATGCGGGTGCTGTTGCAGTTCCTGCAAGATGCGAAGGGCGATCGCGTCTTCTCCGTGGCCGTTACTGAGGCAAAGTAATTTCAATCCCAACTCTCTCAAAAACTGTCTCTCATATTATCGGGCATTGGGCATCGGGCATGGGGTATGGGGCATGGGGCATGGGGCATTGGGCATGGGGCATGGGGCATTGGGCATACCTCACTTTTTTGAGAACTACTATATAGCGGAAAAAATGAAGTAAGTAGACCCGCACGAGTCGGGGACTTTTTGGTAAAATAGCAGATGAAACTCCTATTTTATAGGTAAAATTGGATGGTACAAACCCTGCCAAAATCTTTGACACTCCAAGAGTTTCTGAAGTTGCCAGAAACCAAACCAGCCAGCGAGTACATTGACGGTGAAATCATTCAAAAACCAATGGCTCAAGGAGAACATAGTGTCATTCAAGGCGAGTTGACAAGCGCTGCTAATACTGCTCTTAAACCTCAAAAGGTGGCGCGAGCATTTCCAGAACTACGGTGCATTTTCGGCGGTCGAGCGATCGTTCCCGACGTGACTGTATTCACTTGGGAGCGCATTCCCCGTAAAGAAAATGGTGGTGTGGCAAATGTGTTTGCGATCGCCCCGGATTGGACAATTGAAATCCTCTCCCCCGACCAAAGCCAAACTAAAGTTACTAAAAATATTTTATATTGTCTCAAACATGGAACTCAAATGGGTTGGTTAATCGATCCAGAGGAGCGATCGGTTTTTGTATATCGGCCGACTCAATCAACGGAGGTGTTTGACGAACCGGAACAGTTATTGCCCATGCCATCTTTTTCCAGGGAATTGCAACTGACAGTAGGAGATTTATTTGGTTGGCTATTAGAGTGATATCATGTCCGATCGAGCGATCGCACATGATATCACTACTGACCACTGACCACTGACCACTGACTACTGACCACTGACTACTGACCATCGATATATTGCTTTAAAGTATTCCGAATTTGTTTGAGCTGAAATCCCTTAGCAAGTTGGCGCAGCTTCGAGACAAACGGCATTAAATTAGGTTCTAAACTCTCCAGCTTAGCACTCTCATCAAAAATTTCTTCAATGTCGCCCATAGCTGCGAGTTTCAAAAGTTTTACTACCGACTCAGAAGCCGCAGGTAACAGAGAAGAATAAGCAGGAAAATCAGAGGCTGGTGACAAACTGGGAGGTTTGCGCTTTCTGTTTTCCGAAGATTCCCCATAAATCCATTCTAGTCCCAAACGCACGCGCAACTGTTCCAAAAAGTGATTTGCTTCGATCGGTTTGGGAAGAAAAGCATCGTACCCTGCGAGGATGCTATCTTGCTGCGTAGCCTCGAAAACGCTAGCTGACATAGCGATTAACACAACATCTTTTACTTCCGGCAACTGCCGCAGTCTTCTTGCAGTTTCTAAGCCATCCATTACAGGCATCCGCAAGTCCATTAAAATGACATCCGGTTGAAATTCAACTGTTTTGCAGAGGCATTCTTGACCGTTTTGGGCCTCTGCAAGCTCAAATCCCAAACGCCGCAGCAGCCTGCACAACAAATCGCGATTCTGTTGATTGTCATCCACGATTAGCACTTTCCGCTTGTTGCCGATAAAACCGACAAGCCAGCGTTTTTCCTGCAAAGGAGACACCTCCAAGTACCGTTTAGCTGCTGGCAATTCTATATCTACCCAAAAAGTGCTGCCTTTTCCTAAAGTGCTGTGGACGCGAACTTCGGTACCCATTAGTTTCGCTAATTTCTGGGTAATCGAGAGTCCGAGACCTGTACCTTCAACAAAGGTATTGCCTCCTACTTGGTGGAATGGCAAAAATATTTCTTCTAACTTGCTTTGGTCTATTCCCGTGCCGGTATCCTCGACTTGAAAGCGGATTTTTAAAGCGTGTTTGGCTGCGATCGGATTGTGGGCGAAGCGCATATAATTTTCTTTCAGTTCCGAACTCAAAGTCGAGAACTCATAATTTTCTTCTTGCCCTCGATTCCAGGCCCCTGTGCCGACATAGCCGACTTTGAAAGTCACACCGCCGCTGTTAGTAAATTTAACGGCATTGCTGAGTAAATTTATGAGAATTTGGCGCAGTCTTTTTGGATCGACACGAACGCAGCTAGGCAGGGGAGATACTTGTTCGTAATTGAAGGAAATTTCTTTTTGAGAGGCCCGCATCTGAAAGAGATCAGCAATGTTTTTCATGAAATTTATAAAATTTAACTCTTCCGGGTAGAGTTCCATTTTTCTAGCTTCAATTTTGGAAAGATCTAAAACATCGTCGATTAACATCAGCAGGTGTTGACCGCACTGTTGAATATTGCTGAGACTTTCTTGGTGATCAGAGCTTAAGTCTTTGTCGGTTTTGAGGATTTGAGTGTAACCTAAAACGCCGTTTAAAGGCGTGCGTAGTTCGTGGCTCATATTCGCAAGAAATTCGCTTTTGGCGCGGTTGGCGCTTTCAGCAGCTAATGCAGCTTGTTGGAGGGCAGATTCTGCAAGTTTGCGATCAGCAATTTCGGTTTGTGCTTGTTGAAATAGCGTGGATTGCTGGATCGCGATCGCCAATTGCACGCACAATTGTCGGAGGGATTCTATTTCTGAGGAATCCCAGGAACGGGGGCCACTGCAATCGTGGGCGATCAGGAGTCCCCAGAGCTGATTTTCTGCCGTCGGTTGCACTTGGGAAATGCTTTCTCGTGCTTGTAAAATCGGCACTATTAAGTTAGCTTTAACTTCTAATTGTTCGAGGAATTTAATGTGACATTCGGTCATATTTTCAGCGTAAATATCTTCTATAGCACGAATACAGCCTTGCTGGTAAATCTCAACAAATCTTTCTCTAAAACAGCCGTCAAGATTGTTAAAATCTCGCATCGAAATTCGATTATGTGCCACGGATTCCACAACTACAACGCCGCTCCAGTCTGGATTAAAGCGGTAAATAACTGTGCGGTCTGTTTGCAAAAATTGCCGCACTTGTTCGACAGCAGCGGTGAGGATTTCTTCTAAATTGAGGGAGGAGCGAATGCGATCGAGCATGGCAACTACCAGCCGCTCTCGCCTTAATTGGTGCAGCAGCGCCATCTCAGCTTGCTTGCGTTCGCTGATGTCGGTAATTACTCCCACTAACCCGATTAAATGACCAGTTTCATCTTTAATGCCGTCGGCGCGAAATAAAGTTGTTACCAGTTCGTTGTTTTTAGTGTTGATTTTGAGTTCGCCTTGCCAAGATTTGCCTTTACGGATCGTTTTAAACATTTCTAGCAGCACTTTAGTTTGAGGGTAAATTGCTGTTAATCCGCCTGCTGTGTTTAGTTCTTCTGCGGTGTAGCCGTACTTTTGAACAAAGGCTTGATTGTGGTAGAGCGATCGCCCTGTCAAGTCAGCAATGCCGATCGCATCGCTGGTGCTTTCCACCGCTTGAGTAACTCGCAGCAAATCTAATTCTGCTTGTTTGCGATCGCTAATATCAGTAATAGTGCCAATATAGCCTTTAATCTCCTGCTTGTCTCCGATTTCTGCAATTGCCTGACCGATCACCCAAATTACCCGACCGTCTGGACGCTGAAAGCGGTATTCTGATTTAAAAGGAATTTTCTCACTAATTGCTCGATGCCATTCATTTTTTACCCGCTCGACATCATCGGGATATATGGCATTCATCCAGCCAATTTCTGCTGCTAATTCTGCGTTTAATCCCGTAATTTCGCTCCACCGTTTATTCACATAAAGGCAATTTCCCAAGGTGTCGGTATGGAATATACAAACTGGCGATGCTTCGGCTAAAGTTTGGTAGCGGCGCTGGCTCGATCGCAGGGCTGACTCTACCTGTTTTCTATTAGTTATATCTCGGACTATAGAAATAATTTCGCCACCGGCAAGCATGGTCAGTGACAATTCTTGCGGGAACTTAGTACCGTCCCGACGCTGACCGATCGCTTCTATATTGCAGTACCCTTTTTGCAGGAGCATCGGCATTATTTGGATTTCAAAAAATAAATTTTCTGCTTTGCTGTAGAGCATTTGCCATTTCTTCCCATACAGTTCGCTAGGGCTAGCCAAGCCGTACATCTTGAGATAAGCGTCGTTGGAATAAATACATTCTTTATTATTATTAAAAATGGCGATTCCGTCATAAGCAGCGGCCATTGCTACTGCTTGTCGCTGGAGTTGGGACTCTGCTTGTTTGCGATAGGTAATGTCGTGACCGACTGAGTAGATTAAACCTTCTTCACTAAATGGCGATGATGTCCACAGGAAGCATTTGTAAGAACCATCTTTGCAGATGTAGCGGTTTTCAAAGGAGATACTGGACTTACCCGCGATTAGTTTTGCTCCTTCGGCTGCCGTGACTTTTCGATCGTCTGGATGAACAAATTCGATCATTGGCTTGGCAAACAATTCACTAATACTGTAGCCTAAAGCTGTTGACCAAGCTGGGTTTAAACGTTTAAAATGACCGTCAAAACCTACAATACAAAGCAAGTCTAAGGAGATGGTAAAAAAACGATCTCGCTCTGTTTGTGCCTGCTTTAATTCAGTGATATCCATCACTAAACCGTCCCAGAGAATATCGCCTTCGTTGCCAGATTTGCTCTCATTAGTGAGCCTTTCTGGTCTCGCAGCTCCTTGCAGCCACTTAACTTTTCCAGATGGTAAAGTCTGCCGCCACTGCTGCTGCCAAGGTTCCAGCGTTGTGGCTGAAATTGCGATCGATGTTTTTAAATCTAAGAGATCGTCTGGGTGAATTCCCTTGGAAATCAGTTCCGCATTTTGCTCTATTGCTTCTGCCTCTAATTCGTAGAGTTGGCTACTGCCTGAAGAGACGTAGGGGAAAGACAATTTTCCCGTTGCTGACATTCGTAATTGATAAATTATTCCCGGCAGGTTAGCTACCAATTTTTGAAAGCGAGCTTCGCTTTGTTCCAGGGCTTTTTGTTGCTGTCTGTATTCGGTAAAATCTCTAATTGTACCCACTATTACTTTACTGCCGTCTGCTATTTGGAAGACGCTTTTTTTGGTAGAAATTATGTGTTCTTTCCCGGCAGAGTCTGTAAATTTTTCTTCGGTTTCCAAGCAGACACCCGTTGTCAATACTTCTTCATCTTTTGTCCAAAAAACAGCAGCTTCTGATTGGGGGAAAAAGTCATAATCTGATTGGCCCATCAGTTCTTGTCGCGATTTGCCGACCAACTGACAAAAAGCATCATTTAATATCATCCAGCGGTGTTGCTCGTCTTTGACAAAAATTGGGTCTGGCGTAGCATTTATGGTGTGGTTTAAAAATTCTTCTGACGCTTTCAGTTTGGCTTCGTAGCGGTAACGATCGCTCACGTCCAACACTACTTCGATTATCCGGTCGATAGACCCGTCCAGGCGACGGATGCAGCGCCGGGAAACTCGCGTGTGAACTATTCCGCCGTTTTTTCTGAGCCACCTTTTGTCTAAGATGTAACCGTCGAGCCTACCTGCTAACATCTGAGAAAAATTTTCACAATTCGCCTCCAAATCTTCTGGATGAGTCAACTCTAGCCAATTCTTTTGCACGAGTTCGTAGCGCTCATAGCCCAGCAAATTGCACAGGGCATCGTTAACTTCTATCCAGTGGCAATTTAGAGGAATTTCGCTGTCAATAATTGGAGCGATGATGGCAATGCCGATCAGGGAATTTTCCACCACCGAGCGATATTTTTCTTCACTTTTTCGCAAAGCATCTTGACTGTTCTGGCGTTCTATGGCGTAACGGAGCGATCGAATTAACAGTTCGCTGTCGATTTTTCTTTTTACCAAATAATCCTGTACGCCGACCGCAATCAACCGCAGGGCAAGTTCTTCGTCGTTTTGGGCGGTCAGAACTACGATCGGCACATTTACCCCGTACTCTTGTACCCGAGCCACCGTCTCGATTCCCAGACTATCTGGCAATGAAAGGTCTAATAAAATTATGTCAAAAGTTTCTTGATTCAATCGCTGCTGCGCTTCGCTGAGACGCTCTACTTTCGTCAGCACTATACGCTGCGCGCCGCCAATTTCTGACAGCAAATCTTCAATCAGCTCCGCTTCATGAGGGTTGTCTTCTACTAACAGAACTTTAAAGCAGATAGGAGGCAAAGCTAAGTTAAAAACTGCTTTCATAATATTTATTAATCAAAAAAATGTTAAACTAACTTGAATTTTACCTTTTATTTTCAAGGCAGTCATTCAATTGCACGTACATATACATTGACCGTCAGATTGGGGAGGGTAAGCAAGCGCTACAAAAATTTTGTTTAATAATTAAAATTATATCACGCACCAACTAGACTGTCAACGGAAAATAATTTTTATTATAACTGGGCATTTATACCAGTTTAAAAAAATGCAACTATAGCCCATCTCCCCACCCCGATAGTCACATTCCTTCCCAATTCTTTACTGCTTTCATCGGCCATATTCAATAGTATTACCTTCTAGATTATATCTTCTAGGTTAGGATTTAGAATATAGAAAGTAATTAATTTTACCTCCCTTATAGATTATAACTGTGGCCGAAGTTATGTCTCTATTAAGCGAGAGTAAAGTAAAAAGTTGAACCTTGCTCCGGTTCCGATTTTACCCAGATACATCCGCCGTGAAGTTCCACAATTTTTTGACAAATTGCTAAACCAATACCTGTCCCAGAATATTCTCTTTGAGTGTGCAAGCGCTGGAAAATTTGAAAGATGCGTTTTTGATGCTGGGGAGCAATCCCAATTCCATTATCAGAGACAGAAATTAACCAGTTTTCCTCCTGTTTACAAGCGGCAATATGAACCACAGGCGGTGCATCGTGGCGATATTTAATCGCATTGCTGACTAAATTTTGAAATAGCTGTACGAGTTGAGAAATATCCCCCATTACCCAGGGTAATTCGCTGTAGGTGACAACGGCTTTAGTCTCGCGGATCGCCCCTTGCAAGTTCGCGAGTGCTTGCTCGACTGCGTGATTACAATCTGTCATTTGAAAAGGTTTCCGACTCCGGCCAACGCGCGAATATTCGAGTAAATCGTCAATTAAAGTTTGCATTCTGGTGCAGCCCTGAACGATATTGCCGATAAACTTACTACCTTGGCTGTCGAGTTGGTCTTTGTAGCGTTTTTCTAAAAGTTGAGCGTAACTGGCAATGGTTGCTAAAGGTGCTTGCAAGTCATGAGAAGCCACATAAGCAAATTGTTCTAGTTCTGCATTTGAACGCGCCAATTCTTGGTTAGATTTTAATAGAGCAGATTCGGCGCGCTGGCGGTGGGATATCTCTTGTTGGAGTACCAAATTTTGCTCTTGCAGAGCTTTTTCAACAGCGCGACGGGTGCTGATTTCTTGTTGCAAGATTTGGTTTTTTTCCTGAAGAGTTTTTTCGACGGCTAAGCGGCTCGTGATTTCTTCTTGCAGCAGCATATTTTGTTCTTTTAGCTGCTTTTGTAAATTCCGCAGGCTAAGGTGACTTTCGATGCGGGCGAGCACTTCTTCAAACTGAAATGGCTTGCTGATATAGTCAACAGCTCCCACAGCAAATGCGTTTACTTTGTCGAAAACTTCATCTTTAGCGCTGATAAAAATTACCGGGATTTCGCGAGTTTTAGGCTCTAGTTTCAAGTGCTGACAAACTTCATAACCGTTCATTTCCGGCATCATTATGTCGAGCAAAATCAAATCTGGTGGATTAGAATTGCAGGCTCTCAAAGCCATTTTTCCGTTAATCACGCAGCGGGGGGTGTATCCCCTCTGAGTCAACATCGTAGACAACAGACGCAGGTTTTCTGCTGTATCGTCTACTACTAAAATGTTTCCTAACGGCGTCCCTGGTTGCTGATTGTTCATTGATTATTTCCCAGTTCCTGTTTTATTCACAAAAAATGTTGGCAGCTATTTTATTTAGGACTTACGGAAAACACCCGGTTTCTAGTAGGAATATTGGGGAAAGAAAACGAGGAATCCGCTCATAAACCGGGTGTTTAGGCGTTTGTGCACAAGCAAGTCCTCTTATTATTCGTTTAGCAATCCTCAAATCCCCAGCAGCAGAGTCAGAGCATTATTGCTCCAAGTCAATCCTTTGTCTAAAACTTTAAATCCCGCGACTTCGCACATAGCTTCTAAAGCAGTAGCTGTAGGCAGCCACCAGCACGCCGCAAAATTGTTCATGTCAAAAACTGCTTTCTCAGTTATCCCTATAAGTGGGTTGTTGTTGATGTATAGCTGCCAATAAGCTGTTAAAATAGCTCGTTCGGCGTCGTCCAAAGCGGGAATAAACATTACTCCAGAAGGGGGAAGTTCATAGCGTCCTAACTCATTCTCTATAACTTCTTGGGTAATAGCTGAAGTGAAAACTAAATGCTCGCGAGTTATCTGACGCAAGGCAACTAAAATCTGCAACGGATGGGGGTGATGGTACAAAACTCCTGCACAGTGAACTACATCGTAAGGTTCGCCAATGTCTGCAAGTTGAATCTGAGTGATATCTTGATTGATACAGTGATAATTAGCAATATTTAAACTTGTCATCCGATCGTGAAAATCTTGCCACCAGTTGAGGGATGCCGGCATGGCATCAATCATTGTCAGAGAAACTGCACCGTATTTGCTAGCTACAGATACTTTTTCGCTGACTGTTCCCCACAAGCCGCCGACTTCTGCAAAAGTCTTGCCTTTGACTACTCGGGCAATGTAGCGATCGCGAATATCCTTAGCCTCTAACTCTAATAATAGAGTAGATTCCCCTGTTTGACGCTGTTTTTCTAAAATCTCCTCTAATTTGGGGGATATTTCTGGATCTTTTGGTCTAATTTCTAATGCCATCAAGTACAACATTATGGCTTCGTTAAGCCGATCGCTCTCAGCAAACTTTTGGGCGATTTCGCAGTAAAATTCAGGAGCGTGCAGCGGCTGCATTTCGTGGTGATAGTAGCTAGTTGCTACATCTGAATCTACCGGAGTTCTTTTAATTACAGCCTCACCTAATTTTATGTAAATTCCCGGTAGAGACGGCTCGATTTGAATCGCACAAAGGTAGGCGGAAACAGCATCGTTCCATGCGTGACTTCCACTCAAAGCATCGCCTAAATTGTAATAAGACCAAGAAATAGTAGGATTAAGTTCAATAGCACGTTGGTAAGCGGTAGCTGCGGCTTTCCACTGTTGGGTTTTTAACAGCGCTTCTCCTAAATTGTGGTAAGTCCAAGAGAATTCTGGATTGAGTGCGATCGCCCGCCGATAAGCGAGTGCGGCTGCTTCAAACTTGTGAAGTTTAACTAAAGTCAAAGCTAAGTTATAATGCGACCAAAATAAATCTGCATTTAGGGCGATCGCCCGTTCGTATGCAGCCTCAGCTTCTGACCACTTTTCTAGTTTAAAAAGAGCATCTCCTAACTGGTGAAAAGCTGCGAAGAAATTCGGGTCTACTTCAGTAGCGCGCTGGTAAGCTGCGGCGGATTCAGACCATTGTTCTAATCGATCGCAAGCTGCACCGATGCTGTAGTAAGACCAAGAATAATCCGGGTTAATTTCAACAGCCGTGCGGTAGGCGATCGCAGCTTCTTGCCATTTTTCTAAATTGAGCAGCACGCTGCCTAAGTTGTAGTATGACAAAAAAGAATTGGGATTTAAATCAATACTTTTTCGGTAGGCAGCCTCCGCTTCGCGCCAGAGTTCCTTAGCTTGTAAAATATTGCCTAATTTGTAATGAAACTCCGAAATATCCGGCTGGAGTTTAATAGCTTTGCGGTAGTTAACAATAGCTTCGTCCCACTGTTTCAAGTTGCTAGCAGCTTCTGCTATTTTACAATAAGCTTCGCAACAACTGGGGTTTAAAAAAATGGTGCGGTGGTAACAAACTAGCGCTTTTTCGGGTTTATTTTGGGTCAACAAAGTATTACCTAAATCGAGATATTCTTCTGCTATTTCTATCGGTTCCACGATCAGTGCTTGATACCAACAGTCTGCTGCTTCTTCAGCTTTGCCGACTTGGGTAAATATCCGGCTCAAATTACGGTAAAATCCTGCAAAGTTTGGTTGCAGGGAGATGGCTTTTTGGTAACAGGCGATCGCCTCTTGCCACTGTTCCAATGTAGCGCAGAGAGTGCCGAGGTTAGCAAAAGCTTCGGCAAAATCGGGTTGCAGGGCGATCGCAACTTTATACCAATACCTTGCGTCTTCTAGTTTACCCTGAGCTTGCAGCGCCTTTCCCAAGGTCTTGCAAGTCTCTGCAGAGTTGGGTTCAGAGGCCAAAACTTGTTGGCAAAGTGCGATCGCCCGATCGAAGTTGCCTGTAGCTAAATAAAGTTCTGCCTGTTGCTGAAAATTCACCTGCGCTGTTTCCGAATTCATTTTTTATTTTCCTTTTGAGTTATCATTCCATGTAAAATTATATGCTACACTTTGCCAAAGTTCAAGTTTTTGTAAGTAGAGCAACCGAACACAGAATAATAATGAATGTCCGCCACATTAATCTAAACTAGATAATCATAGGTTAACAGCGAGCTAAATAATGTCAACAGCTACTCAAACAGCGCAATTAAGCGTAATTATACCTGTATATAATGGCGATCGCTACATCGTGCAAGCGGTTGAAAGCGCCCTAGCTCAAACTTTTACTAATTTGGAGATTATAGTTGTAGACGATGGTTCCACAGATCGCACGCAGCAAGTATTGCAGCCTTATTTTGACAGAATTCGCTACATATACCAGGAAAATCAAGGAGTAGCAGCCGCCCGAAATATTGCTTGCCAACTAGCGCAAGGCGAGTTTTTAGCCTTTCTTGATGCCGATGACTATTTCCTACCATCAAAGCTAGAGAAACAACTAGCTTGCTTTGACGCTAACCCCACCTTAGATATGGTGCAAACAGGTTGGGTAATCGTCGATGAAACCGGGCGAGAGATTTCTGCTGTCAAGCCTTGGCAGCAATCGTCTAAATTAGATTTAGAAAGCTTTATTCTATATAAATGCGTGCGACCGAGTGCGATGATGCTGCGCCGAAAGTGGTGGGAAAAATTGGACGGTTTCGATGCTAAGTTTCCACTAGCAGAAGATTTAGACTTTGCCTTGCGTTTAGCTTTAAAGGGGTGCAAAGCAGTTTGGTTAGAAGAAATTCTTACCTGTTATCGCCAGCACAATTCTAGTCTCATGTCAAGCGGTTTTCGCGTAATGAAGAATATAGAAATTGTGATGAAAAAATTCTTTGCTCGACCCGATTTGCCCCAGTCAATCCGGCAGTTAAAAAACCCGGAACGCTATCAATGCTTAAAGTGGCTGGCATGGCGGATGTATCGCGACGGTCATTTAGCAGAGATGGCCCAGTGTTTAGAAGAGTCATTGCAATATACGCCTTTTTCGCCCACAAAAACAGTTTTGAATTGGCTAGAAAGTTTTCAGATGGCTTCGGAAGAATATGGTGAAAATTTTGACGCTTATTCGCTGAGTAAGTTAGCGGAATGGCAAGAGATAATTCTGATGGTGATGACTAATCCACCCCAATCTCAACAGAGTTCTATTCCCACACCTTCAAAAGCGCAAGCGCACATTTTACTCTACAACACGGACGATCCGGGCGTGGGAGGATTAGCGCAATACAATCATGCCATTCTTTGTCAGTTAGCCCTATTAGGCTATCGAGTCACTTGCGTGCAGACCAAACATTCTAGCCCCTTGCTTGAGCGAGAACGAGAGTTAGGTATAGAACACTTGTGGCTGGATTTTAGCGGGCATAAAGATTTACAGCGGGTGTTAAGAAATATTCAGGATGCACGAGAGCTTTTTGCTAGCAATCAACCGGATATGATTATTTTTAGCGATGGTTGGCCATTTTCCAATTTTGCCGCTAAACAGGTAGTTATTCAAATGGGAATACCATACATGATGGTGATCGGCTTAGTTATGCCAGAACACGCCACTTTTGCCTGCGGGGATGTAGTGCCTTATGTAGAAGGAGTGCTCTACCACTGCCTGCAAGCTAGAGCCTTGATTGTTGGGGCTTACGAACATTTGAATTTATTGTGCCAACATTTCAAGTTGCCAAAAGAGCGAGGACAAGTGATTTACTTGGGGCGTTCTCCCAAATATTTTGCACCTCCTAATGCTGCAGCTCGTCAACGCCTGCGACAAGAAATAGACATTCCTGAAGATGCGATTGTCTGTTTCACATCGGCTCGATTGGCATCGATTAAAGGACATCGATATCAGATTGAAGCCATCAAGCAGTTGCAGCAGTCTCCTGTGTGGTCTAAACTGTATTTTGTGTGGGCAGGAACTGGTGAGGGAAGCGCTGATAATGTAGAAATAGAATTGAGGGAAACTATTAAAGAGTTAGGGGTGAGCGATCGCGTGAAGGCGATCGGACAGCGCTGGGATATCCTAGATTGGCTCGATGCTAGTGACATATTCATTTTGACTTCTCTAGCAGATGCAGCGCCTTCCCTTGCAGTTATGGAAGCGATGGCTAAGGGATTGGCCGTAGTTGCAACGGCTGTGGGCGGCATTCCTGAAGGGCTTGGCGATACTGGGAAATTGTTGCCCGATCCGAATACCGATCCAGAGGGAACCGCCAGGGAATTGGCGAAAACTGTAGAATCTTGGGCGATGAATCCAGAATTACGGCATCAAATCGGTCAAGCTTGCAAGCAGCGGGCCGAGAAAGTGTTTAAAGAGGAACGGATGTTGGCAGAGTCGATTGAGGCGATCGAAAAAGCTTTACTGTGCGATGATCGCCAAACAGATCCATTTGTTAATCAAAAAAAGGTGCAGAGGTCAATGGCGAAAATAGAAAGCCTGGTCAACTACAGCTCTTTAGTATGGAATGCTTGGCAGGCTTACTGTCAAGAAGATCTACGCGGAATGCAGAAGTGGCTTCAAGAATCTTTGAAGTACACACCTTTTTTGACTACAGAAACGCTCTTAAACTGGGTAGAATATTTTGGAAATTTTTCGTCAGCCAAAGGGCATAATTTAGATACATATTCTCTAATTAATTCAGCCGAATGGCAACAATTAGTCGAGGAATTACAGGGCGTTGAATCTGTCTTTTATGCACGCTAAAATACCAGATTTACCTTTCAAAATAGGATTTGTGTCAGCAGTATAATGGCATCTTCCTTCTTCCTGACCTCCGTTACATCCGTTTCAGAATCCGTTGCCGCACCCTTCCTTATAACCGATAAAATTCATGTCAATAGCAAATCCGACACCGCGAGTAAGTGTAATTATTCCAGCATATAATGGCGATCGCTACATCGCGCAAGCGGTAGAAAGCGTCATCAGCCAAACCTATAAAAACTGGGAAATTATCGTCGTAGACGACGGCTCAACCGACGACACCCGCCAAGCATTGCAGCCTTATTTTGACAAAATTCGCTATGTTTATCAGGAAAACCAAGGAGTAGCTGCCGCCCGCAACCGAGGAATTCAGGAATCCCGAGGTGAATTAATTGCTTTTTTAGATCAAGATGACTTTTTCTTGTCCGATAAGTTAGCTGGACAAGTTGCGTTATTTGACGCTCAGCCATCACTAGGAATTGTTAATAGTGGCTGGCGAATGGTTAAAGAGCAAGGCGAAAGTATTTTCGATGTCACACCTTGGGAATACTTGCCTCAGCTAGACTTAAAAACCTGGATTGTTTATATGCCCCTACTTCCCAGCGCCATGATGTTTTCGCGGCAGTGGCTGGAACGAGTCGGTGGCTTTGATTCTCAGTATGATTCAGTAGATGATGCCGACTTAATCTTGCGTTTAGCACTATCTGGCTGCGAAGCTGTTTGGTTGCCTCAAGTGACAGTATGCTACCGCCAGCACGGGCAAAATGTGTCCATCCAGAGAGCGCTAAAACAGGCTAACCTTAGTATTAAGTTAAAGCAAAATTTATTCAGTAGAGCCGACTTGCCAGAGGAAATCCGCCAATTAGAAAAGCAGGCTTTTTATGAAGCTCTGACATGGATGGCGTGGCAACTTTACTACAGCGGCTATCCGGCAGAAATGACTGAGTATTTGCAAAAATCTTTGGATTATACCCCGTACTCCCTGACAGCAACTATAGCAGATTGGGTAAAGCGCATCACTGAAATTGCTAAAACCTACGGCCGCAATATTGATGCAATTTCTCTCCGACAATTACCAGAATGGAAACAGTTAATGGCTAGTATTATTACTCCCAAAAAAGTTCGCGTCAGTGTCATCATCCCGGCTTACAACTGCGATCGCTACATTGTCAGAGCCGTAGAGAGTGTTCTGGGCCAGACTTATCAAAACTGGGAAATTATCGTCGTAGACGACGGCTCAACTGACAACACTCGACAAGTTTTGTCACCTTACCTCGATTTAATTCAATACATCTATCAAGATAACCAAGGAGCAGCAATTGCTCGAAATCATGCTTGTAAATTAGCCAAAGGGGAGTTTTTAGCTTTTCTAGATGCTGACGACTTCTTCTTACCAGAAAAACTAGAAAAACAAGTAGCTTGCTTTGACGCTGACCCCACATTAGATATGGTGCAAACAGGTTGGGTTATCGTTGGAAAAAACGACGAAGGCATCTATGGAGTCACGCCTTGGGAAGAAGAACCCAAATTAGATTTAGAAGCTTTTGTTTTCTACAAATCCGTGCGTCCCAGCGCCATGATGCTGCGGCGAGAATGGTGGGAACGCTTGGGCGGTTTCGATCATCGCTTGCCGCCAACCGAAGATTTAGATTTTGTGCTACGTTTAGCTTTAAAAGGCTGCAAGTCAGTTTGGTTAAAAGAGATATTAACCTGCTATCGTCAGCACGACAGCAATATCATGTCTAACGGCTCCAAATTAATGAAAAATACGGAAATTTTGATGGAGCAATTTTTTGCTCGGCCAGACTTACCTCAGCACATCCGTGACTTGAAACGCGCGGAACGTTACAAGTGTTTCGTATGGATAGCATGGCGGATGTACCGCGACGGATATTTGCCAGCAATGGTCGAATGTCTGGAAAAATCTCTGTATTACACTAATCTGACAGGAACTGAAACTGTTTTTAATTGGCTGGAAACTTTTAAGGGGGTTTCAGAACAGTACGGCTACAACTTTGATGCCTATGCCTTAACCAATTTACAGGAATGGCAAGACATAGTGGCGATCGCAGCGAACAATCCTTATCAGTTTCAATCGGCTCCCAGTTCGACTTCTCGGCAGCCAAGACAGCACGTACTCCTGTACACAGAAGACTCAGGAGTCGGCGGATTGGCTCAGTTCAACCACTCGCTGATGTGTAAATTAGCTGCCGATGGCTACCGAGTAACCAGTGTTCAAAGTCAAGCTTCTAACCCTTTAATTACCGAACAAAAACAGCTCGGCATCGAACATATTTGGCTAGAGTTCGACACGATGAAAGAGTTTTTGCGAATAGCTTACAATTTGGATGATGCTCAAAAGATTTACGCCCAGGCTCGACCGGATTTGATTATATTTAGTGACGGCTGGCCGATGGCTAACTTTGCAGCTAAACAAGTTGCGATCGAGCAAAATATACCCTACATAATCAGTCTGGGTTATATCAATCGCAATTATGAAACCTTCGATCGCGGCGATCAAATTCCCTATTTCGATGCAGTTGCCTACCAGTACATGGTAGCCAAAGCAGCAGTAGCAGTTTCTCACGAGAATTTAAACTTGTTCCAAAGTCTATTTAAAGCACGTCTAGAACGAGGCAAAGTAATCTATTATGGCAGACCAAATAGTTATTTTGAGCCGCCGAATCTTTCTACTCGCCAACGGCTGCGTCAAGAACAAGGAATCCCAGAAAATGCTGTCGTTTGTTTTACGGCGGCAAGATTGACTCCAATTAAAGGATATCAGTATCAATTGCAGGCGATCGCCCAATTGAAAAATCGTCCAATTTGGCCCCAAATTTACTTTGCTTGGGCAGGGCCTGGGTCTACTACTCACGACAATCTGGAACCTGAATTAAGAGCAACTGTGAGCAAATTGGGAGTAGAAGAACAGGTTAAATTCTTAGGACAGCGCTGGGATATTGCCGATTGGCTCGACGCCAGCGACATCTTTATTTTATCTTCCGAAGCAGAGGGAATGCCACTAGCAATTATGGAAGCAATGGCGAAAGGATTGCCCGTAATTGCCACAGCAGTCAGCGGTATTCCCGAAGAATTGGGAGACACGGGAAAGCTACTTCCCGATCCTACAATCGATCCAGCAGGAACAGTAAAAGAGTTGGTAGAAATGGTCGAAATATGGGCCGAAAATCCCGAAGCGCGCAGGCTTGCAGGACAAGCGTGCAAAGCGCGAGCCCAAGAACTATTCAAAGAAGAACGGATGCTTCGGGAATATGAAGAAATAATTGAGCAGGCATTTGTAAGTGACGATGAGAGCGATAGTTTCTCTATTAGTCCGAAACTCAAAAAGCAGGTACAGCAAGTGGATAGCCTGCTGAAATACTATTATTTAGTGTGGAAAGCTTGGGAGGCTTACGATCGGGGAGATATGTCCGAGATGGTGAATAATTTGCAATCGGCTTGGGCCTGCACGCCTTATTTTACCACAGAAACTATCTTTGATTGGGTGAAAAATTTTGGTATTTTTGCTGCGGAAAAAGGAGTTAGTTTCGATACCAACGAGCTGATCAACTCCCGCTGGTGGCAACAAGTGATAGAATCAATACAGGGTTTTGAAGTGTTTTCATCTGTTCGTTAAAACTGAGTTCTTGCAGTATTCTTAGGAACGGGATCTCCGACCCATTCCACAAAACATCAACCACACAAAAGATATGCAATTTACATTCAAGTTCCCACGTATTAATAAACTGCTGCCAATTTGTTTAGCTATTGTCACTGTTCTGTTAATAGCCTATTGGGGACAGCCAAGAGCGATCGCCCAACTGCGATCGAACGTTACAGTAGATTTTGGACAGCCAGCCACCGGTACAATTTCCATGAGTGGCATCCTGCACGGAATCGACACTGCAAAACCGCCGGATAGCTCGATTAAACCCTTGCAGCCCAAACTTTGGCGGGCGGGGAGACTCGATATTTACGATCGAGTAATCGCCAGCGGAGCCGAGTTTCAGTTAGTAGTCAGCGATTTGTGGGGCTACGGTAGCAATCCCAATGGGTGGCCCTATCAAAACTACCCTGCATGGGAAGCATTCATCCGACAGTTAGCCCAGCAAAATAAAGGCAAGAAAATTATTTGGGATGTATGGAATGAACCAGATTGGAAAGATCCATTTTGGAAGGGAAGCAGAGAACAATTCTTTGAAACTTACAAAAGAGCTTACAAAATCTTGCGGGAAGAATTGGGGCCGTCAGCAATGATTGGCGGGCCGAGCCTCGGCCGCTACAGCAAAGAATATCTCGCCGCTTTTTTGGATTATTGCAAGGCTAACAAACTTGAAGTTAATTTCCTATCGTGGCACGAACTTAACGACACGATGATTTTATTTATTGACGATCACGTAATTGAGGCTAAACGCAATTTTCAGCAAAGTCCTTCTTACAAGGAATTGAAATTGCAAAAAATTTACGTCAACGAAATTGTCGGGAACTTAGCGCAGTACCAGCCGGGAGAAATCTTAGGTTATTTGTATAACTTAGAGTATGCAAAAGCTGACGGTGCTTGCAGAGCTTGTTGGGAGAGTAAAGGGCCAAATAAAGTTAGCAATTGCTTCAACAATACGCTGAGTGGGATGGTCATGCCTAATACTTTTGAGCCGAGAGCCGCTTGGTGGACTTACAAAGCTTATGCTGACGGAGTTAATTCACGGGTGCGGAGTTGGTCAAATAACAATCGCCTTGTCGCTTTAGCCAGCAAGTCAAATCCTGAAGGTAAAGCACAGATACTTTTAGGTTATTTCGACCCCAATTTTTCCTCAGCAACAACGGTAACATTAACCCTCGGAAATTTGGAGCAGCTAGGTATTCAAAGGGGTCAGAAAATCACTCTAAAGTTAGAAAAGATACCCAACAATCAAGAAGGAGCCGTGCCACAGCTTGTCACAGTTAAAGAAGAAAGTTTGTCGGTGGGTAGCGGCAGCTTGGCTTATGTTATCCCTAATTTTAACGTCCACGAAGGCTACTTATTGACGGTTAGCAAGTGATATCGTTTTCGGTTGCATAAGAATTATATAGAGGACACGGCAGTGCCGTGTCCTTACAAATATATAGATTTTATCTAGGATTATTCAAAGATTTTTGCACCGATTCCAACCATTCTCTGACTGTTTGATTTTCGGATTGTGGATCGTAGTAACACCCTAATTCATCGAGGATTAATGCTTCTAAATCGGCTGGGGCGATCGGCATTTCTAGCAGTTTGCTGAGCTCTTGCGATGCAGCTTCAAGACTTGCGGGCGGTTCGCTGCTGCGGTAGTTGTTAACTACATCGCTGGGAGTGTCAGCTTCTAACGGCCAGTCTTGGTGAAAGTAGGAACTGAAAAATTGGGTTAAATAAGGAAATTGATTTATCATTGGGGATAGGCTGTGAGAATAAAGTATCCGGGAGGTAATTTGGCGCTGCGCTGGAGGACGATTCTCAGGCGAGATGTTGAAGTTGCTTTAGATGCGCGGCGACGCAGAGTAATGCCAATTATTCTGTTGGCATTGTAGTCGATCGTATAACGATTACCTCGACTTTTCACCCAAGAGTCGATCGCACTTTGATTTCTGTTCATTGCTTCTGCAATAGCCGCTTCGGCGACGGAACGATCAGTAAAAGAAGATGCAGCAGAAATTCTCGTTTCGCTTGCGAGTCGCTGTGCTAGTTCTGCTTCTGTTTTGCCAACGTGTCTCTCTAAAGTGTGTCCTCCTGCTGATTCGTGAAAGTCTAATCCGCCGCCCGGTATGTTGGGTACAAAAGCTATGGCGGTTTGTGATATTGTTGAGCCTTCCGGTGCAACAACCGTGGCGTAAACACCAGGTATAGCAGATTGGAATAATATAATTATTGAGGCGATCGCACACAGGATACCTAAAAACTTTTTTAGGCGATCGAGTTGATTTTTCATTGCTGTTTAATCTCTTCCTTATATTTAGTAGAGGTGTTGGCTTTCTTTGTGTATTTCCTAATCTACCATTCGTAAGTTAGAAATTAATTGCGCGCCGCATTTAAATATACGGTGTGCAGTGCGCGACCTACGGTTAAGTAGAAATTGCCCGCAATATTTAAATACATGCTTCTCCGCGCGCACCCTAGGATTATTCATAAATAGACGTAAATAGAGGGGGCTGGCCGCCCAGCATACGATTATTGAGAATAGTTTGTGATTTCTGTGGTTTACAAAGCTTCACTCACTATGAGAAAAAGTTAATAATTCTTTGAATAAATCACTGATTATTGATGATAAATTAATTGATCATCTTTAAAAATGTGACAAAATGCAAGTAGTTATCCTAGCTGGCGGTCTCGGTACTCGTCTCAGAGAAGAAACAGAATTTCGTCCCAAACCCTTAGTTGAGGTGGGAGGCCATCCAATTATTTGGCACATCATGAAGATCTATGCACACTATGGTTTCCAAAACTTTATTGTGTGCTTGGGCTATCGCGGCAACATGATTAAAGAATATTTCCTAAATTATGAAGCCATGAACAATGACTTTACTATCTGTCTGGGACGCCAACATACCATCACTTATCACGAGGAACATCTCGAACAAGATTTTAAAGTGACACTAGCTGAAACTGGCGCCGCAAGCATGACAGGAGGGCGGGTAAAACGGATCGAAAAATATATCGATCGCGAGAATTTCATGGTGACATACGGCGATGGAGTAGCTGATGTCGATATTGACGCCTTGATGGATTTTCACAAATCTCACGGGAAGCTGGCCACTGTCACTACATTTCGTCCGATTTCTCGCTTTGGAATTTTGGATGTAGACAGCGATAACCGCGTAGTACAGTTTTCTGAGAAGCCTCAGATCGACGGCTGGATTAGTGTTGGATATATGATATTTAACCGCCGGGTATTTGAGTATTTGGGGGGAGATGATTGTATTTTAGAACAAGAGCCGATGCAGCGTTTGGCCGCAGACGGACAGTTGATGGCTTACCGTCATGACGGCTTTTTCTTTGCGATGGATACTTTTCGAGAGTACAAGTATTTAAACGAACTTTGGGATGAAGGGAAGGCTCCTTGGAAAGTGTGGAAATAAATTAGTTTGGGGGCGAGGCTTAATTTCCGCCCCACACAAGTTTGACTAAAAATTACTATAAAATTACCTCATAAATCCGGTTGCTTCGTAGATTTTTCGTGAGTTGTCGCAAAAATCGTAGTAACTGGGTTTTTATAGATCCCTATCCGTGGGAAGTGAAACTTTCCCAAATAAGGTAAAACTCACTATAAAATAATTATAAAAAATGGATTCCCAAGATATTCTCAACAGCACAGAAACTTACCTGAAAAAGTGCGTTTCACCCCACGCTGAAATTATCGACAGCGACTCGGAAGCCCTAAAAACAGCAGTTGCGGGATTGGAAGCTCGATCGCTCTTAGCATTGCGAGTTCCCCAAAAATGGGGCGGTGCCGAAGTTGCACCGGAGATTTTTTACAAATATCAGGAATTGACGGCTCGATATTCCGGCGCTTTGTCTTTCCTGCAAACTCAGCACCACAGTGCAACTGCGATGATTGCCAACAGCGACAATGAAATGCTAAAAAGCAGATACTTGCCCGCGATCGCCCAAAAAGAGTTACGCTTGGGTATTGGGTTTTCGCATTTGAGGCGATCGGGCAATCCGGCCGTCACCGCAACTCCCACAAAAGATGGCTATTTACTGTCAGGAAAAGTTCCTTGGGTAACAGGTTTTGGCTTGTTTCAAAAGTTTATTGTAGCGGCGGTACTTCCTGACGCAAGCGCTGTTTTCGGTTTAGTGCCTTTTGTCAATATTGAACGCGACTATGGTAAAATAGCTTGCAGCGAAATCATGCAGTTAATCGCCATGAACTCGACTAATACTGTGACAGCAACTCTCGATAATTGGTGGCTGCATGAATCGGAAATAATTTCAGTTAAACCTGTCGGCTGGATTTTGGAAAACGACACCAAAAATATACTGAATTTTGTTCCGGGTACTTTTGGCTGTATTCGAGCGGGATTGGATGTAATTGCAGCAGCGCCGGCTGCTAAGAATTCACCTTTTATAACGGCGGCTTGTCAAAAACTAGAGCAAAAGCTCGATCGGCTAAAACAGAATTTCTCACAATCTCAACATAGCTCAAAAGCAGAACAATTAGCGCTGCGAGCTCAAGCCATTGATTTAGCCGTGCGTTGCGGGCACGCGGCGGTTGCAGTTTCTAGCGGTGCTGCTAACGGTGCGCTACACCCCGCCGGGAGAGTTTATCGAGAAGCTTTGGTGTATACTGTTTCCGGGCAAACAAAGGATGTGATGGAAGCAACGCTCGATCGACTAATCCAATTTTAGATAGTAGATTTTAGATATGAGATTGAGAGTGCAGAAGGTCAATAGCTCAACTGTGTTTAATAAATAATAGATATATTTAACCTGATGACCAACAACTTTAAGTCAAATAACTTAAAAAAGATCGCCTATAGCACAATTGTAGACTTAACCCATGCAATTCACCCAAATATTCCCATTTGGCCAGGAGATCCAGCGACAGAAATTGCCACAGTAGCCCAAATAGAAACAGACGGGTATTTCCTGCGAAAATTCTCAATGGGAGAACACAGCGGCACTCACATCAACGCACCCAACAGCTTTTATGCAGGAGGCGCCAGCATTGATAATTATTCCCCGCAGTCACTCGTTGTGCCGGCAATTGCGATCGACATCCGAGAGCAAAGCCTTGCCAATCCCGACTACACTTTAACAATTGATGATATATTGACTTGGGAACGGCAGCACAAACTTATAGAACCGGGAAATCTAGTTTTATTGTATACTGGGTGGCAAGCAAAATGGGATAACGAGAAAGCATTTTTCAACCGAGACGATCGCGGAATTTGCCACTTTCCCGGATTTAGCCAAGCAGCAACTCAATTTTTGCTAGAAGAACGCTCGATAGCCGGAATTGGCACCGACACCCACGGAGTCGATACCGGGCGAGATCAAAGTTTTGCGGTTAACAAATTGGTATTGGAAAAGCAGCGAATAGTGCTGGAAAATCTAACAAATCTCGACTTGTTACCTGTGACTGAAATCACTTTAGTTATCGGAATATTGCGCCTTTTGGGAGGTTCCGGTTCGCCCGTGTCGGTGTTAGCTTTTGTTGCTTGAGGCGGTAAAACTTACATCTTGCATTATGCTCAAGAACAGGCAAGATGCCCGTTCCACAAAGAGTGAATTTTCTCGCTTCACAGGTCGGAAAGCCCGATGCCCGTTCCACAAAGAGTGAATTTTATTGTGGAACGGGCATCTTGCCAGTTCATAAATAGGTAATTGAAAATGGTGCAATATCTCAGGTAAAATTAGATTGAGAGAAGTCGAGTAAAAACAATTAGATTAATGACAGAACTGCCCAAGGATCTCAACGAGGCGATCGCCCAATCCCGCATTGCCACCGCCGCTGCCCTCTCGGACGGCAAAACTCTACTGCAAGTCGAATTAGTATTTCCAGAAATCGCCCTGCAAGCACAGTCTATCACCCTACAATTCCTCCCAGAATTTGAGGAAATCTACCCCGGAGTCAAAGTCTTTTTTCCCGACACCGGTGCGGCAGCCCTCGCGCGTCGCGACTGGGGAGAAACACCGTTTAAAGTCACTGATTTGGGTAGCAGTCGCACCCCTGTTGAAGATAAAATATCACCGGAAGATCAACTTTTCCTTTTGATCAATCCAGCAGCCGTAGAAGTTGCCCAAGTCGAAAAAATTTATATAGCTGCGGCCGGTCGCCCCGTAATTCTACTCAACCCGCGCCTGGAAGATGTTGCCACCATAGGTATAGGCTATGCGGGCCGCCAATTGCGCGATCGATTCCTCAGCAAAATCGAATCCTGCTACTATATCAGACCCCTAGACACTGCTGCTTTATTCCGCTGCTACCCCCAATCGTGGCAAGTGTGGTTGGAAACAAACGACGAATACAAACTAATTTCTGAAACTGCCCAAAAACCAGTCGGAGACGATTTAGAGCGGATTTTAGCCAAAGCTCTCGGAACCGACGATCCTGACTCCACCACACCTGCCAAACCCTTAAAAAAGAAAGGTTTTTTGGCAGAACTCCAAACATTCCTCAAAGCTTTGACTCAGTGACAGCAGTTTTCAATTCTCTGAAATACGCCCAGGACACGGCCAGGCGCCGTGCCCCTACCCGATATTTGTACTTCGCTCAAATTAAAACTGCCATAATATCGTTTCCGGTTGCATCGGTATTGTTCAAATGTCCAAACAGTCAACAGTCAACAGTCAACAGTCAACACTCATATCGAGGAGTGCAAGCGGAATTGATATAACTTGCCTCTGTTTCTATCAGTAGCTACGCAAACAGGTACTGGCGAGCTTTACAGAATCTTTATACAAGGCACTATAATGGGTGACACCCCTCCACCGTAAAAGAGGGGAGGCAAATAGCAGCAAAATCAGATGCTATAAGCTAGAGATGGGGCTTTTGAGTCAGGGAAGCGGATAAACACAATGGAGCACCGGCGCATTGTTATCGGGGACGTACACGGGCATTACGACGGGTTAATGACCCTGCTAGAGGCACTTGCCCCCGGCTTGGACGATCGCGTCTATTTTTTAGGAGACTTAATTGATCGTGGCCCCAAAAGCGCTCAGGTATTAGATTTTGTGCAGCAAAGCCCCTACCAAACTCTGTTGGGCAACCACGAACAACTGATGCTGGAGGCTTTGTCGGGAACGCCGATGGATATGCGAGCGTGGCAATCTTGGCTCTACAGTGGTGGCGATGCGACAGTAGCGAGCTACAGAGATACAGGGATGATGCCGTACAAACACTTAGAGTGGCTGCGATCGCTCCCCACGCACCTGGATTTAGGGGACATCTGGCTGGTTCACGCCGGCGTTGACCCCCATCTGTCGCTCGATGAACAGTCGATCGAACAACTGTGTTGGATTCGCAGGGAATTTCACACCATGTCGAAACCCTATTTTCCCAATAAATTAATTATCACCGGTCACACGATCACCTTTACCTTTCATGGGGTCAGACCGGGCGAATTAGTCAGGGGCGAAGGGTGGTTGGATATTGACACGGGTGCTTATCATCCCAAAAGCGGCTGGCTGACAGGATTTGACCTCAGCTACCGCAGAGTTTATCAAGTAAATGTATTTAACAATCAAGTCCGAATTTTGCCGTTTGACGAAGTTGTTCGGCAATTGAAGCCGCAGCCGATTCCACCCCCGCAAGCTGCGATCGATTCTATTGTTCAACAGCAGTGTTAAATCAAGTTTTAGTTGTAGGGTATGTCAGATTAAGTCCGATATCTTAAATCGAAATTAACTTGCTGCTGACTTACCCTAGTAACTGGATTCGTTTTTTAACGAACCCCGAAGACGCGTTAGCGAAGCGGCGCGTTAGCGCTAGATCGCGAAGTAAGAAAATAGAAGAGAAAACAATAGAGCCCCTGACAGATTGAGAATTGCTACGAACCTAAAAGTCTGCGGATTTCTAGCCTGTAATCCTCATTATTCAAACCTTCACCGCTAGCAAGATCCGGATCTATAGCCTGTGAAATAGCAGCAATACGATCGCCAGTTGCCGGGTGAGTGCTCAAAATGCTAGGAGGAGAAGGCTTGTTGAGCAACTTTTTCATAAAATCAACCATCCCAGATTGAGCGTAGCCTGCTCGCCCCATAGTTTGCAATCCCAACTGATCGGCTTCATACTCAGCTTGGCGACTGTGGGGACGGCGCAAAGCCAATTCCACCCCAATCTGAACCGCCTGAGATCGATCGAGCCCAGTTGCCGAAGCTACACCTGAAGCTATGGCCATTTGACGCATTTGTTGAATCGCGTGGCGAGCATTAATGTGAGCGATTTCGTGGGCGATCACACTGGCCAATTCTGCCTCATTGTCCGCCGCTGCCATTAAGCCTTTATTCACATAAACAAAACCGCCCATAGTTGCAAAAGCATTAATCGCGTCGTCGTCAATCACTTGAAAAGTATAAGGAATATTGGGGCGAGTGCTTTCTTGAGCGAGTCGTTGACCGATACGGTTGATATATTCTGTAGTGTCCCGATCGCGGTCAATCTTAAACTGGCTGCTGGTCAACTGCTGATTAATTTGTCTGCCAATAGTCACCTCTTGGCGATCGGACATATTCGACAATTGAATAACTTGAATGCCTCGAAAAATAAGTTCAGGCAAAGAAAATGCTTGAGTCGGTTCTGGGGAAACCACCCAGATACCCGCAGCCACAATCAGGGACAGAAACAGATAAATTCCCCTACCACAAGTACGCCGACAAGTCAACCAAAAACTTTTTAACATGATTGATACGTGGGAGAAGTTAGATAAAATTTGAGGAAATACTCGAAAAGTCACTCAATAGGCAGACGCAATTTGAGGCTGCTTAGTTGCTATTCTAGCTTTTTGTCAATTTTTAACGGCGCCACCAGCTTCACGGCGATCGGCAACTGGGCAACCAACCGCCCTCAACAACTGCCTTCTGCCTTATGCTTTAAGTGCCCAAGTCATGCGGATTTTGGGCGATCGTTGTGGTAATATCTTTTAGCTTCAGGACTTACACATCAATAAAGTATGTCATTGCCAGCGGTAGCTCAGCAATAGCAGCATCTGTTTTTCATCGATGTCTGCGTAAGTCCTGAGCTTGTAAACATACTCCTGTCGCTATCAGTATAATAGGCGATTATGAAAATTTTAGATTCTCAAGGCCGACTGTTCGGCAAACTCAGCATTCTAGACGTAGCTGCCGCTCTGATCGTACTGCTAGTTGCAGTCGGAATCTTCTTCTTTCCCGGCACTTCTGGCGGTTCCGTCGCCCAAGTCGGCACCAGTGTCAAACCTGTAGAGATTGATGCAATTGCGATCGGTCTCAAAGGAACAAACGTTCAAGATTTGTTCAAACCGGGTGATAAAATCAATGTGGTGATCCGCAATCAACCCTCCGGTCAGATTACCATCAAATCTGTCAAAACTCTCACCAGAACCCTAGCAGTTCCTCAGCCCAACGGCACTCTGAAAGCTCTCCCCGATCCCAGAGAAGAAGAAGCCTTCAGCAAAAATATGATGTTTACCTTAGAGGGAAAAGGTCAACTTACTGAAAATGGCCCGGTTTTAGGTAATACGAAAGTCAAAATTGGCACTACTCTAGAGCTTGAAGGCAACAAGTACATTTTCAACGCCAGCGTTATCGACGTGCGAGTAAAAGAATAATTAGTAGTCAGTAGTCAGTAGTCATTAGTCATTAGTCCTTAGTAATGGGTAAGGACTAATGGGTAATGGGTAATTAATCTTCCTTGTTGCCTCTTCCTCCATCCGTTACATCCGTTAAAAAATCCGTTGCCGAACTTCCTTCTTCCTTTTTCCTCCATCCGTTACATCCATTTAAAAATCCGTTGCCGAACTTTTTCACCCTTCCGAAAGCAATTTTAAGTATTGCCGAATTAAGCCAATCGTGACAGCGGGAATTTCTAACTGCGGAGTCAAACCTACGTTTTCCAGAGGTTGAAAAACTTTGATTGCTTCGGGGTTGAGATTTGCCAACCGCTGGCCGATATCGGGCCCGGTAAACTGCGATTTTTCTCCCCAAATAATCGCTGTCGGCCTTGTTAGCTGAGTGATGTACAGCGACAAATCAAAGCACAAATCTCCCCGCACAAAAGACAGGGCGGCATATTCTGCATTTGGTTCCAAAGCAGATTGGAGGTAAGCATCAACAATTTCTTGGTAAACGCGACGCGAATCGGCAAATTGGCGTTGTTCTAGGAAGCTACGGATGCCGCCGTCTGTGGCGATTCCGGTACTGTAGAGCAAGCGATCTAAAATCGGCGTGTTGACTAGCTTAGCGAAGAAACTGCTGCCGTAATCTTGTCCGAAGTCCGACAAACCGCTGGGTATGGTCAAAATCAGAGATTTGAAAAGATCCGGCCGTGCGATCGCAGCTCGAATCGCGATCGCCCCTGTTAGCGAAGAAGCAATCACCTCTGTCGGACTGCCGCAAGTTTTTTCGAGAAATTCGATCAAAGTTGTGATATAATCTTCAACCTGATAATTTCTTGCCGGATGTTCCGATCGCCCCCAACCGATTAAATCAGGTGCTAAAATTCGATATTCTGTCGCAAAAGCCGGATAAACTTTCGACCATTCGTAGGCACTCGACCCGCCGCCAAAACCGTGAAAAAATACTAAGTTCGGCTTATTTTCCGAAGTTGAGGTCGGCAACCCCATCCAAGGCATTTTTTCAGCAGTGTAGTAAACCATTCTGCCGAGAGAAGTAACTATTGATCGCTGACCGAAGCCGAGGGGTACAAGCATAAACTAACCTTAATCGCTGTTATATTTTAGATTCTTTTCCGTCGCCCCGTCTTTGTTTAAAAAACTTGCAAAGCTGGTGGCGTTTTTGTAAAGATTGAGTAATGATTTAAATCTATTTTAGTACAGGTGAAGCGTGAAACTACAGACAGCAAGTAAGTTTTGCGATTTGGGCAATTCGGCTGTGTAGTTATCCTTACCCTTGCAAACTACCGCTGATGGGAGATAATAGCAAAATGATGGGTAAGACCCCTCAACAAAATAGAGTCTGTTCGCTAACTGGGAAAGCAGGCGCTCGGAAAGGAGGACTATTAGAACTGGCTTTCAGGCAGGCGGCAGGTTTGCCGACGCTCGCCAATCACAAATCATTAATCACGATATTTTGCGGAGCAGTGGCTTTTGAGGTCGAAAGTCTTTGTTGGAGGGCGGGCAATGGGGTTTCGATTCCTAATTGCAGGTTTGGCAATCACTGACCTCGCCGTTATCAATTCCAAAACAGAAGAAACAACTAATCTCAGGGAGGTCTACTAAAATGCAACTGCTCAGAAAAAGGGATCGCGAGGGTTTTATGGTTGATGCGAAAAGTCTTCAATCGGACGGGTTTGCAGAATTTGACACAGCCTGTCGAAGCATGGATTTAAACGGCAAAAAGTCTGTTGTCGCCACTCCAGAACGCTCAGGCGCAGGGTCAGAGGTGCGATCGCGTGCCACAGTACCTGCGATCGTCCGCGTAGCTTTAGAAGACTTGAAATGCTTTGAAGTAGTAGAACACCAGTTTGCACATTGGGGGGTGACTTTTAGCAATGCCGTCGCCATCCAACCTTCAAACCCAGCATTTTTCACGGGTTCTGGGGCAACAGTGTTAATGGGCGCCCCCAAAAGCGGACTGATAGAAGTAACTTTTAAGTATCCAGTTCGCTGGGTGTCAGGACTTGTCACCAGTTCGCGACGAACTGTTTTATCAGCTTGTGACATTGACGGCAACCCAATTGTTCAGGATGAAATGCCGGCGCCCAATCTGGTCGGGTCTAATTCTCCGATCGCCCCTAGGGCTCCCCTGCGCGTAAAAGCTCCGAATATTCATCGAATTAGTTTTTACGCTTTTGACGGTCAGCTAATAGTCGATGACTTAATGTTTGGATTTTAGATTTGAACTAAATTGCCAAATAGTTCGCTAAACTTATCCATAGTTAATCCTTAAGAAGAAGTTTTATGTGGAAAGTGGCAGAATTTGGAAAGTTAGTTGGAGTTTCGTCTTCTACCTTACGGCGTTGGGAAAGTGAAGGCAAGTTAGTCCCCAATAGGACACTAGGCAACCAGCGTCTTTATACAGAAAGTCACCTGAGTATCGCCCGAAATCTGAAAACAGGTAAAACACCAAACCGAGTTATCGTCTACTGCCGCGTCTCATCCACTGCACAAAAACCAGAGTTACTTCGCCAGACACAGGCTATGGAACAATTTTGCTTGGCCCAAGGTGTCTCCATCACGGACTCCATTCAAGAGATTGGGGGAGGACTGAACTTCAATCGTCCCAAATTCCTGCAAATCATACAATGGGCAATACAGGGCGAAGTCAAGATGCTATACGTGGCTCACAAAGATCGACTCTGCCGATTTGGATTTGAATTGGTCGAGCAAATTCTACAGTGGAATGGCGGAACGATTATCGTCGCCAACGCCGAAACCCTTTCACCGCATGAAGAATTGACTCAAGATTTACTCTCGATTATCGACTGCTTTTCTTCCCGCATCTACGGGTTACGGAAATATCAAGCAAAAGTTAAGAATATTGTAGAGGATATAGATCCTTGTTCAGAGTCCCATATACTTCACCAAGTAAAGAATTCCAAGTAAGTTTAACTAGGGTTTGCTGAATAATTGATCGCAGACCACTAGCAGGAGCGATCGATATATTCAAGGTGAGTTAAATATAAGTTT